>NZ_JBHLVO010000005.1:0-231191 GCF_042433335.1 Metabacillus herbersteinensis | reverse complement strand
AGCATCATTCATCACCTCAAGATTTTTATTACTTCTATTTTAATACAAAAAAGACTGTAGGCAAACTCGATAAAATCGAGTTTGTCTACAGTCTGAGACCCGCTCAAAATGAGCGGGTCTTTCTCAATTTATTATTTATTGATAACTCTTCCAATTTGGGGGAGTGTTTTTATCCCAATAAATGCTTCCAAGTTCTTTATGAGATTGAAAAGAATCGTGGTAGGTGTGGTAATGGAAATTAAACCAATATCCTTGTTGTGGTGGATGATCTCTTCTTACGTGAAACCTTAGAACATCTTCACCTGTTTCTTCATCATAAATGTGAAAGATTTTTTCTGTTTTACCACCTGTTGGTATTTTTGAGATCGCAATGTTTTTAAAATGGTCATCTTCTTGTTCATTCAAGTAGTAGGAAATTACTTCCTCCATTTTTGGGAAAATCACTTCTTCAAAATCATTTTCAATTACATTAGCAATTTTTTCGCCAAACTTTTCAAAAGACTGTTGTTTAGCCTCAAGTAAGAGTGTATCTATGTATGTGTCCTTATCTATGTGGTGATTTGTAAGATCGAAATTCTGCCGCTCAAATTGTTGTAAGCTAGATTCTTCTAAGGTATCTTCAGAAGTATGCTTTTCAATGGTCAGAGCTGCTGGCGGTGCAACTAAACCAAATGTTGCGATTGTAAATAAAATAACGAGAGATTTTCTCAACCATTTATTCATACGCTTTCTTCCTTCCAGCAATCTAGTATGTTCTTATTTTAACATAAATCAATTCAAAATTTACAGACTTTTTAAAATGTGACACAATAAAATGATCTCTTTGTTAAAATACTTTTAAAATGTCTTGAAAGCGTATAAAATATAAGAGAACTATGATGTTTTATATGGGAGGTTTTCATTGTGAGTTATGATTTAGTATTTTTTATCGGATGCATTGTCACTCTAGGATTTTTTATATTTTTAGAAGTTACTGATTGATAGAGGGTATAAAGGAGTAATAATTTTAAAAGAAATACTTGCGTTCTATCCACAGATTGAAGGCGTGTCAGTATAGACACGCCTTCATTAATCCTATACTCGATCTTGTTTTTTTCGTGCTGAACTTACTTGCTTATTAAGCGTCTCTTGATTTGTCGTGCCTTGGCCTTCCACGTTAGGTGAACTTAGCCCCGTTTTAGATGGATCGCTTTTCCTTTTTGTCATTTGTCACACCTCCACCTATATCGTTTGCGATTATGATAATTCTATGACTCCATAATAAAATTTTGCTGTTTTCCTCTTTCGCACAGTAAATCCTAACCGCTCGAAATGGTCGCTTTTCCAATGATCCTTTAAGACAATTCTTTTTTTTGCAACTCTTTTCGCTTGAGTAATCGCCTCGATTGTTAGTGGCTCGTAAATTGCCATTTCCCTTATGCCTGAGATACCAGTTGATTCGGGTATTTCTTGAGTAAACATCGGATCAAAATAAACAACATCCGCAAAGTCGTCAGGTAAGCTCTCTAAATATTGTTGATGATGACAAACATTAACTTTGATTCTTCTTAATGCCTGATCCATTTTTGGGATTCCAGTTTCCCATTTCTGAAGTCCCTTGCTCACTATATAAGCAAGTGTTTCACTGGCTTCTACTCCAAGGACTTGTCCACTCTCACCTACTACATAACTTGCAACAATGCTATCAGATGCCAATCCAAGGGTGCAGTCTATGAAGATAGATCCTTCATGTAGGTTAACAACATCTAAAAAATGCTCGCTCTCGCCATTGATAATTCGTTTAACACGAAACATCGCGGAGTTTGGATGAAAAAATAATGGATCACTTAAATTAAAAGGGTGTAGTTCTAAGCGATCTTTTCCCACCACAAGAACGTCTTCTTGATGGGTTTTCTGAATAGAAAGAACTGATTGTTTTTTCCTTAAAATAAATGTCACTTGCAAATCTTTTGCAACCTCACGTGCAAAAGAGATCATATCCTCATTTGTTCTTCCTGCAGTAGTTACAATCATAAAATTGTTTCTCCTTATAAAAAGGGATGCCGAATTGGCACCCCTAGACTGTTGACAAACGCTCATACTCGTTTTGTCGCTTATTTTAGCAGTGATTGTTAAATGCTTTAGCTAAATCACTCATAATATTTTCAATCGTATTTCCTTCGATCTCATGACGAGGAATAAAATGTACGACCTCATTTCCTTTAAATAGTGCCATAGAAGGAGATGAAGGTTCGTACCCTTCAATGTAGTCGCGCATTTTTGCAGTTGCTTCTTTATCTTGTCCTGCAAAAACAGTAACTAATTGATTTGGCTTTTTATCAGCTTGGAGAACAGATTGTGTTGCAGCTGGTCTAGCTAAACCGGCTGCACAACCACACACTGAGTTAATCACAACGAGTGTAGTTCCATCAACATTCGTGATATATTCTTCTACTTCCTCAGCTGTTGTTAGTTCTCTAAAACCAGCAGTCGTCAGTTCAGCTCTCATTGGTTTGACCATTTGACGCATATATTCTTCGTATGCCATTGACATTTATTTTTCCCCTCCCAAAAAAACTTCACATTTATATAAAGAATACTATAGGGAGAATGTCATTGCAATTATTGACTATTTTACTTCAATGGGTACCTTTACTTCATCGAATAAATCAGTAACGGCTCCTTTTGATGCACTAGAGACTGTACGCGCATATTTTGCAAGCACTCCACGACTTACTAATTGTGGTGGTGTCCAGTTTTGCTTTCGTTGCGTTAATTCTTCTTCAGTAACATGTAATGTTAACTCTCTTGAATCACTGTCAACTGTCACTTGATCACCATTATGAACAAACGCAATTGGTCCACCAACTTGAGCTTCTGGAGCTATATGGCCTACTACAAGTCCGTGTGTGCCCCCTGAGAAGCGTCCATCTGTTAATAAAGCAACACTTTCACCTAAACCTTTTCCAATAATGATTCCCGAGATAGAAAGCATTTCAGGCATCCCTGGTCCACCTTTAGGCCCCTCATAGCGGATAATTAATACATCACCTTCGACAATACTTCCGTCTAACACCGCTTCAGTCGCCTCTTCTTCCGTATCAAAAACTTTAGCAGGCCCTGTTAAGCTTTTTACTTTTAGCCCAGAAACCTTTGCGACCGCCCCTTCTGGTGCAAGATTTCCTTTCAAAACTACGAGTGGCCCGTCTTTACGTAAAGCTTCTGAAATAGGGTAGATGACTTTTTGTCCTTCTTTTAAATCATCTAAATCTCGCAAGTTTTCTTCAATCGTTTTTCCAGTAACCGTTAAACAATCACCATGTAGCAAACCTTCGCGAAGTAGTAATTTCATAACAGCCGGCACACCACCAGCTTCGTGTAAATCGTTCATCACATATCGACCGCTTGGCTTAAGGTCGGCAATATGTGGAACTCGTTTTTGGATCTCTTCAAAATCCTCTAATTTAAGCTCAACTTCTGCAGCGTGGGCAATTGCCAGAAGGTGGAGAATTGCGTTGGTTGATCCACCGAGTGCCATAACAACCGTGATGGCATTCTCAAAGGCTTTTTTCGTTAAAATATCTCTCGGCTTAATATTTTTCTCCAATAAATGATAAACAGCTTGCCCAGCATCTGAACAGTCCTGATATTTTAGATCAGATTCTGCAGGGTTCGATGAACTACCAGGTAAACTCATACCTAATGCTTCAATTGCCGAAGCCATCGTATTTGCTGTATACATTCCACCGCATGATCCAGCTCCAGGACAAGCGTGGCATTCGATCTGGTGTAATTCTTCTTTGTCAATTGTACCTGCACTATATTGTCCAACGCCTTCAAATACCGAAACAATGTCAATATCTTTTCCATTTAGTTTTCCTGGTTTTATAGATCCACCATAAGAGAAAACGGCAGGTAAATTCATTCGAGAAATCGCAATTAAGCAGCCAGGCATATTTTTATCACAACCGCCAATTGCGACAAACCCGTCAAGGCTTTGGCCACCAACAACCGTTTCAATTGAATCAGCGATAACGTCACGACTTGGTAAGGAGTATCTCATTCCTGCTGTTCCCATCGAGATTCCATCAGAAACGGTAATCGTATTAAAAATAAGGCCCGCTCCACCTGCTTCGTTCACACCTTTTTTTGATGACAGTGCTAATTTATCAATATGTATATTACAAGGAGTTACCTCGCTCCACGTACTTGCAATTCCAATCATCGGTTTCTTGAAATCTTCATCCTTAAATCCCACAGCTCTAAGCATCGCGCGGTTTGGGGCGCGTTTTTCATCATCACTAATAACTTTACTAATATGTCTCATATCGTTTGTCATCTTTTTTCCTCCCAATTTTATGATTGTTAAATACTATAAGTTGAATTTACTAGTTTTGCAACAATATTCAAATAATTTTAACAAAAAAAATAAATAGCAGCCATCAAAATGACTGCAAATATTCTTTAGAATTGTTCCTTACGGCTCTCGGTCATTTGCTTCCATACGGAACCTTTTGCTTCTTCTCCACCTGCTATTCGTTCAATTGCCATCTTAATTTGCATGCTAACTTCAAATTCAGAATCATTCTCAGAATTTTTTAAAGCTGGAAGTGCTTGTTCATCGCCAACCTCATACAGAAACATAGCAGCTCTCCAACGAACAAGTTTGCTTTTGTCGCTTAGGGCCTCAATCATGGCAGGCATGGCTTTCGGATCACCGAGATCTGATAAGCAATCTCCTGCAGTTCGCCGTACAGTAACCGTTTTATCCTTTAATGCTATTGCTAAAAGAGGGAGAACAGTTGAATTTTCGATCATCCCTAAATACATGGTTGCTTGACGTCTAATTGAAGCTTTTTCATCCTTCAACGCCTTTTCAAGAATCGGTAAATCCTTTTCAGTAGGGTTCATTTGCTCTAAATGTGCAAACCGTTTGGTCCAATCAGGGTCATTCAGCATATCAAGAGTTACAGGATACGTTTGTCTTGGTGCGTGCTGAACTCCCTTGTCCTTTGAGGAAACAACGAGACGCTTCATACGCTCTTCCGTATAGCTAGCATTAAGTTCGTCGACAATTTCTTTACCTATCTCTTTCAAGTCTCCATATCTGACTCCGTGTTCTTTCCAATTTCTTTCTAAAACAACATTTTGGTTGGACTCCTGCGCCTTCAAGATTGCTTCTTTAAAACGATCTGGCAGGCCCACTCTTTCCTCTTGCGTGCCATCTGTTAATTTGACTTGCATTGGAATCCCATTAAACATTTGGACAAATACTTTCACTTCACCAAATGCTTCTTCTTGTCCTTTTGATTGTTCTTGATTAGAAACATCTTCTCCGAAGGACTCTCTAACCTTGGGCAGAATCTCTTTCCAATCAAACTTCGCATTCCGTTCAACTGCTAGGAAGTCCGCAACATGATAAACCCCTTTAACGCCATCAATTCGTAAAATCTCAGAAATCAGAGGTGGTGCATCTTCAGCTTGTTCTTTTTTATAATTATTGCTTTTTCCTCCTGGGAGCTCTTCAGATAATAATACCTTCATCGTATTCGGGCTCGGAGTAGGCTCAATTGATTTAATTTTCACTTTCGTTCACTCCATTCGTTCGTTGTTCATTCGTAAATATATTGTAACATAGCGGAAAATCACTTGCTATTATCAGGTTTTCACCTTGTCTAATATTGTTGGGACGAGGAGAACTGTGTCATATTTTTTTAAATTTTTAGTATGTTTAAATGACCTTGCCTTCATATTACATTTTCAAGTTAGGAGAGAAAGCGCATGTCTAAAACTGGTACAGCAAAGGACGCATTTGTCATCTCTTCAATCGCTGCTGGAATACTTTTCGGGGCTCCATCTCTAGTTGAGGCTGGAGAGTCCTCAGGACATGAAGAATTCAAAGCCTCGTTCGAAACTCAACAGATACGATACGGCCACACCGGTCCTTTTGTTTCAAATGTTCAAGAAAAGTTGAAAACGTTAACACTCTATCTTGCAAGTGTAGATGGAAACTACGGAAAACAAACGGAAAATGCAGTTAAGCAATTTCAGCGTTTACATCATTTAAAAGTAGATGGAATTGTCGGAAAGCAAACTCAAGCCAAGCTCACATCTTTTCCCCTATCGACAACTGTTTTAAAGCTAGGAGACAAAACAGAAGCTGTAAAAACGTATCAAGAACAATTGAGTCAGTTAAATTATTACCAAGGTCAGCTTGATGGGATATTTGGTCCTCAAACGTTGCAAGCAATAAAGGAGTACCAACAAAAAAACAACTTAGAAGCTACAGGTGAGTTAACCATCACCACACAAATGCACCTAAAAAGCAATCGGAATAAAAAAGGGAAAACCTTATCGTCTGTAAAAGCAAAAAACACACAAACACTTGAACATCAATCTTCCGCTATCACGTTCGCAAAAACATTAGTTGGCACAGGTTATCGTTGGGGAGGAACCACTCCTGCCGGTTTTGATTGTAGCGGATTTATCAACTATGTTTATAAAAACTCAGGGCTGTTAGTGCCTCGAACTGTTAATGAAATCTGGAATTTCGGTATAAAAGTAAACAAGGCAGGCATTGGGGATCTTGTGTTTTTTCAAACATACAAACCTGGTCCTTCACATGTTGGAATTTACTTGGGAAATGGACGTTTTATTCATACTAGCTCCTCAAAAGGGGTTTCTATCGGTGAGATGTCAAATCCGTATTGGAATAGTAGGTACCTCGGTGCGAAAAGACTACCAAAGGGGTAACGTCAAAAGGGGTTGACTCTTTTGTTTGTGTCAGCCCTTGATTTTATCGTTCAGGAAATTATAAAATTTTCAAACTGTGGATAACATTTCTGCATCCAGCTCCAGCGCCTAGCCCCGACGCACAGGACGTGCTAGTGCAGTCAATGCGACAGGATGTCGCGTTTTTGACTGCCTCGAGGTCATAAGTCAATTCTAAATTGAAGGCTATTTAAATCGTCTTATGCTAGTCGGGGCTGACCAAGGCGCTTGCGCTTTTGTTCCTGAAACGTTCCACTCGTGGTAAAAATTCTTTAAATAGTCTTCCATCAATCGATGACGTTCTTCGGCCATTTCTTTAGCTGTGCTCGTGTTCATTAGATTTTTCAAATTTAGTAATTTTTCATAAAAGTGATCTATGGCGCTTCCTGACTTTTTATCATTCGGTTTATAGCTGAAATCTTTTGGCTCATAGATGAGATGACCCTTTGAGCCAGCATATGTAAATGTACGAGCAATTCCAATGGCACCTATTGCATCAAGACGGTCTGCATCTTGCACAACTTTTGCTTCTAGAGTTTTTAAAGGAACTTCCATTCTTTTCCGGAAACTAATTGACGTTATGATTCGTATTATTTCTTTAATGTGAACGTTTTCGACTTGAAGATCCTCTAAAAGCTGTTCGACATCTTCAGGTTTCATTTTTATACTGTCAGAAAGCTTATCATCAATAACATCATGCAATAGTGCTGACAATTCAACAATAAAAGGATCTGCTCCTTCCTTCTTGGCAATCATTAAAGACATGTTTCTTACACGATGAATATGCCACCAATCATGTCCACTGCCTTCTTTTTCGAGAAGCTGACTTACGAAATTTTCAACTGTTTTTATAATCTCTAATTTGTTCATTACTAGCTCCTTACTACATTCCTTTGTTATTGGTACCTGTGAAAGAACCATATTAGGCCCTTTACATATACTATATCAGCTTATTTTAGGGAGTGTTAGCGCGATGAGACCAATACGAATCACCGAACCAGTTATTGGGTATGCCTGGACAGGAAGACATGTTGTCATACTTCAGTGTAGATCCAGCACCAATACATTTTTTTCTTTGCATAGCAGCCTTCATGCACTATTAGAGCCTAGCAAAATAAACTGTGCGGAAACGCTATCACAGCTTTTAAGTATAGGATATCAAGTTGCCTCGGTTACCCAACTTCAACCAGATATCGTCCAGTACTTACTAGTGATGTAAACAGTTTATTAAAGGACCCACGATATTCCAACAACATCTTCACCAGTATGGACGGCAATCGTTGTACAAAGTGGCAAAAGATGAACCTCAATCTCTTCCACCTGTTGTTTAATATAGCTCTGAAATTCCAGGCTCTTTTCTTGATTTAAACTATATAGGATAGCAACTTCTTTAATAGAATGCTGTGTCCTAGCATCACGAATTTTATTCAAAATAAAATCCTGTGCTCTTTTTTCAGATCGAGCTTTTTCTATTACTGACAGTTTGCCATCTGCTACTGAGATCACAGGTTTTATTTTTAATAAACTCCCTAAATAAAATTGCGTTCCAGACATCCTACCACTACGATGAAGCTGTTTTAAGTCACCTATTAAAACATAGGTTTCGTGTTGATTAATTCTTTGCTCTACTTGTTCTAAAATAGAAATGGTAGCGATCTCTTTTTCGCGCAATGAGATTGCATATTTTAATAGCTTTGTTAATGGGTACGACAGAATTCGAGAGTCTATGATGTGTACGGGGATCTTTGTGTGCTCTACCGCTTGCTTTGCAGAAGAAAAGGTTCCGCTTAAATCGCTTGAAACAAAGAGCCCGACTATTTCATCGTATCCTTCCTCTAGCTTTTTAAAAAGAGTTATAAATTGTCCTGGTGAAGGCTGTGAAGTGGTTACAGTAAGTGATGAATTCCTCATTTTCTCAAACAAGTCATCCATGGTTATATCAATTCCATCCTCATATTGTTCTTCGCCTACACAAACAATCATTGGCACGCAATACACATCGGGATTAGATTTCAACTCTTCATCTAAATAAATTGTACTATCTGTCACCCACGCAATTTTTCTAGACATTAAAAAAACCCTCCACCCTTTTTTATAAAGCTATTCCAAGTATTAATAGGATATTCAACTCAATAATTTTTCTAGTTTCGGAAACACACGACAAGCATTTCCGTAAAAAAATGAGTCATGGTGCTCATCGGGGATAATCTCTTTCATTAATTCAATGTACGCTTTCTGAGAAACTAGTGGCCAATCTGTCCCAAATACTAATTTTTCATAGGAGTCACAGTACGTGATCGCATGCAAAAGATGATTTAAAAACCTAGATTTTTGATGTTTTTTTATTGTTTTAGATGTTCCAACGATAAGGCCTGACAAGTCAGCATACATATTCTCATTCTTGTATACGACCTCTGCACCATCAAGTACCCACGGATCGCCAAAATGAGCCATCATAAAGGTGATGTCACGGTGTTCTACAGCCACTTCATCAAGGGTGAGAGGATGTGCATATTTTAACAATCCTCGATTAGAATATGTGTCACCTGTATGAAATACTATTGGTAGTTTGTATGCTTTTGCTAACTCATAGATGGGTCCATACACAGAGTCATAAGCGTAAAAAGGATAATATCCTAAATAAATTTTAATTCCTACTACTCTTGATGATGTGAGTTGTTTTTCTAATTCAGACAAAGCATCATTGGAAAGCTGGTATGGATTGATTCCTGGACATAACGCAATCGTATTAGGTAATTGTATATCTAAATCAATGCCCATTGGTGTTTCTGCTAGACGATCGGGAAATCCATTTACTGTCGTTTCAGAAAGTCCCATAGCAATTCCCAATACTACATTTGATTCTCTAAACTCTTTTGTTAATCCTTCAAAACTATAATCTACATTCGAATTATTTTCAGCTGTTGATTGAAAGCTTGCGATTTTAGAATAATGGATGTGTGCATCAATTATTTTCTTCATATCAGTCCACCTTGTTAAAAAGCGCAAGCGCCTTGTTCAGCCTTAGGCATAGCATAAGGCGATTCTAGGGTAGAAGGCGTTCTTTGCCTTCAATTTAGAATTGACTTATGACCTCGAGGCAGTCAAGAACGCGACGTCCTGTCGCATTTCCTGCACTTGCACGTCCTTGTGCTTCGGGGCTAGGCGCTGGAGCTGGATTCGGAAACGCATACTAGATCTAAAGTTATATAAATCCTAATTGTTAAAAAAAGCCCAAAATCAGGCTTCTTTTAACAATTCTTCTATCTGAGGCTTTAGCTCTTTTGGATTTGTATTCGGAGAAATACGTTCAACAACTTCACCTTTTCGATTGACAAGGAATTTCGTGAAATTCCATTTGACAGCTTTAGAACCTAATAAACCAGGTGCTTTTTCCGTCAAAAATTGATAAAGTGGATGCGCGTCTTCCCCGTTTACATCAACCTTTGCAAACAGTGGGAATGTGACGCCATAATTAATCTCGCAAAAACTCTGAATTTCATCTTCATTCCCTGGCTCTTGGCTCATAAATTGGTTACAGGGAAAGCCTAAAATCATCAAACCTTCATCTTTATACTGCTCATATAGCTCTTGAAGCTCCTTATACTGTGGAGTAAATCCACATTTACTTGCTGTATTAACAATTAGTAGGACATTATTTTGATAAGAATCTAAGGAAACTACTTCACCATTAATCTTTTTTACATCAAACTGATAAATTGGCACTAAGATCCCCCTCCTTACTATGAGAATGGCAATATTTTTCAAATTCAGCAACTTTTAATGCTTTTGATCACTTATTCCTGCGACAATAATTTGATTGAATCCATTGCATACTCCACCATATTCAACAGAATCTCCCCATCTACCTCCAAAACAAGCATTAAAGTTTCTAACGAGTATTGATGGTGGAACCTATTTTCAGGTATCTGCTGTGTAACGTAGAGTTTAAGGTCATAGCTTTTACCCCAGATCCTTTTAAGTCTTTCGACCAAAATCTCATCGATACTACTGCTTTCTTTTACTTCATATATTTTTATTTTCACTCGACACCCGGGATGTTCTAATTTACCTAACAATTCACCTGAAAGTTGTTCATGAATCATTTCAAGTTGAATCTTGACTGTAGGTGTTGGGTTTTCGATTGGTAGCTTAAAGGATATTGAAAATGACCTGGACATTGTTGCTAAATTGACTAGATCAGACCGATCTGTAACAACAATGACATTGTCTAAGTCTAAATCATAAACATATCCTTCTAGTATAACTTTTAGGTTGTCAAATGTAGTCGGATCAAACATAGTCTCTCCTTAATACAAGCCTGTAGCTTGTCCCTTATCTGTGACATTCATGTTTAATGCTGCTGGTTTTTTCGGTAATCCTGGCATCGTCATGATTTCACCTGTTAGTGCAACGATAAAACCAGCTCCAATAGAAGGTTTAAACTCTCTAATTGTAACGGTGAAATCTCTAGGCCTACCCAGTTTTTGTGACGAATCTGATAAGGAGTATTGTGTTTTTGCCATACAAATTGGGAAAGTAGACCAACCGAATTTCTCAAATTCCTTTATTTGCTTTTCTGCTTTGGTTGTATAGTCTACACTTTTCGCTCCGTAAACTGTTCGAGCAATCTCAAGAATTTTTTCTTTGATAGAATCTTTTGTATTGTAAAGTGGAGTAAAATTGTTCTGACTATTGTCAATAATGTTTATGACCATTTCAGCTAACTGTAGTCCACCTTTTCCACCTTTTTCCCAAACTTCTGTTAAGCTAACGGGATGGTCATTTTCATTACACCAAGTAAGAAGTGTTAAGACTTCATTTTCAGTATCAATTACAAATTTATTTATTGCTACAACATAGGGCAAACCAAATGCTTTGATCGTTTCAATATGTTTTTGAAGGTTTTCAATTCCTTTTCCGAGTGCAGTCACATTTTCATTCGTCAACTCATCTTTGGCTACTCCACCGTGCATTTTAAGCGCTCTAATTGTAGCAACAATAACTACAGCCGCAGGTTTAAATTGGCCCACTCTTGCTTTAATATGTAAGAATTTTTCCGCACCTAAGTCGGCACCAAAGCCAGCCTCTGTTACAACATAATCACCTAATTTTGCAGCAATCTTTGTTGCGATTAAACTATTACAGCCATGTGCAATGTTGGCAAAAGGCCCACCGTGTATAATAGCAGGAGTATGTTCCATCGTTTGAACTAAATTTGGTTTAATTGCATCTTTTAATAATAAAGTAAGTGCGCCTTCATATCCTAGATCAGCAACTGATATCGGCATTTTTTCAAAAGAATATCCTACAACGATCCTGGCAATTCGGAAGCGTAAATCAGGTATATCTTTAGCTAGGCATAAAATGGCCATGATCTCTGATGCAACAGTAATATCAAAATGATCTTCTCGGGGCATTCCATTTGTTACCCCGCCGAGACCTATCGTTACATTTCTAAGCGCACGGTCATTCAGATCTAGCACTCTTTTCCAGAGGATTCGGCGAGGATCAATTCTTAAATCATTTCCTTGATGAATGTGGTTATCAATGAAAGCGGCTAGTGCATTGTTAGCCGTTGTAATGGCATGAATGTCGCCTGTAAAATGTAAGTTGATATCTTCCATTGGTAGTACTTGTGAATACCCTCCACCAGTAGCTCCACCTTTCATGCCCATTGTAGGACCTAAAGATGGTTCACGCATTGCGATAATTGCCTTTTTATTTAGAAGATTAAAAGCTTGCCCAAGTCCAACTGTAACCGTTGACTTTCCCTCCCCAGCAGGAGTAGGATTAATCGCTGTTACTAAAATAATTTTTCCATCTTTCTTATCTTGTAAACGTTCTAATGTATTAAGAGAAAGTTTTGCTTTGTATTTCCCATAAAGCTCAACGTCGTCCTCCAATAAATCTAGGTCGTCAATTAATTTCTGAATTGGAACCAGTTTGGTGTGCTGAGCAATTTCGATGTCTGTTTTAGGATTCATTGTTACCCCCATGTTTTCTGCCTCAATTCCTAGAGATGATGAATCATATTTTATCATATTAAGCAGGCGGAAGAAAAAACATCATTTACTTAAATATGAAAATATTGAATTGAAATATTTTTCTAAAGTTTCTATAATAAGAAATACTAATCTTTCCATATTGTGATGTAAAACTAAACGGAGGTGTTTTTTTGCCAATAACCATTCCTACTCATCTGCCCGCTAAAGAAATTCTTGAAAAGGAAAATATTTTTATTATGGATGAAAAACGAGCTTATTCTCAAGATATCCGACCTTTAAATATTGTGATCTTAAATATCATGCCTGAAAAACAAAAAACGGAAACACAACTGCTGCGACTTTTAGGCAATTCACCTTTGCAAATTAACATCACGTTTTTAAGGCCAAAAACTCACACTTCTAAAACAACTGCTGCCAAACATCTCAAAGAATTTTATACAACTTTTGACAAAATCTCGCATCGGAAATTTGATGGAATGATTATTACAGGAGCACCGATTGAACAACTTCACTTTGAAGAAGTTATTTATTGGGATGAATTAAAAATGATTATGGAATGGACAAAAACAAACGTTACCTCCACTTTACATATATGTTGGGGTGCACAAGCAGGAATCTACTATCATTACGGTGTAAATAAATATGCATTAAAGGAAAAGTGCTTTGGGATTTTCCCGCATGAGATTATGGACCCCTCGGTGAAGTTGGTCAGAGGTTTCGATGATCACTACTATGTTCCACACTCTCGACATACAGATATAAAGAGAGAAGACATTGAAACGAACTCAAAGCTTAAAATTCTTTCTTATTCTGAAAAGGCAGGTGTTTGTTTAGTCATTTCAAAAGATGAAAAACAAGTCTTTCTTACAGGACATCCAGAATATGATGCAACGACTTTAAAGGATGAATATGATCGTGATATTGAAAAGGGTTTTACTGTAGATGTACCTGAAAATTATTTTCAAAACGATGATCCAAGTCATTCTCCACTTCATCTCTGGCGCTCACACGCAACTCTTTTATTTGCGAACTGGTTAAACTATTATGTTTACCAAGAAACACCTTATGAATGGGATTAGTATACTAATTTTCTACTTTATATCAAACTGAAACAAATATTTAATATAAAATTTACATGATACAAACAAATTCATAAAATCTTTATAATAAATTCTCAAGTTGTATGGTAATCTTTATACAAATCTATTTTATTTTTCATAGATTTAGATCGTATACTTTATTAGTTTTTGTTTTTGACTAGACTGAGGTGAATATGTTGAAAAGCAATTCGAAAGTATTAATTTTAACAGCAAAGTATGGTAATGGTCATATTCAAGTTGCAAAAACGTTAGAAAATCAATGCAAAAAACTTGGTGTCGAAAAAGTCATTGTATGTGAATTGTATTCTGAATCGCATCCTGTTTTTTCCGATATAACCCAGTATCTATATTTAAAAAGTTATTCTTTCGGCAAGCAGTTTTATCGCCTCTTTTATTATGGTGTTGACAAAATGTACAACAAAAGAATGATGAACTTATACTACAAAATGGGAAATAAACGATTGCATGAAATTATTACGACTGAACAACCAGACATAATCATTAACACATTTCCGATGATTGTTGTTCCGGAATATCGGAGAAAAACTGGGACAATTATTCCCACTTTTAATGTTTTAACTGACTTTTGCTTACACAAAATATGGATTCACGAGAACATAGATAAATATTACGTTGCAACAAATCATGTTAAGGAAAAAATAATTCGGCTCGGAATCCACCCTGGTACCGTTAAAGTAACAGGAATTCCGATTCGTTCTCAATTCGAGGAAAATAAAGAAAAGCTAGCATTATTCAAAAAATATCGTTTAGATCCTAACAAAAAGACATTATTAATTATGGCTGGTGCTCATGGTGTTTTAAAAAACGTCAAGGACTTGTGTCAATCTTTCATCTCAAACAAAGGAATCCAGACAGTTGTTGTTTGTGGGAATAATAGTTTACTAAAGGAAAGCCTTGATCCACTGGCCTCAATGTATCCAAATCAATTTAAAGTAAAGGGTTATGTAGAAAGAGTAGATGAGTTATACAGAATCTCATCTTGTATGATTACGAAACCAGGTGGAATTACTCTAAGTGAAGCAACTGCTATCGGCATTCCGGTTATCTTATTCAAGCCAGTTCCAGGTCAGGAAAAAGAGAATGCACTCTACTTTGAGGAAAACGGTGCTGCACTAGTTGTAAATCGAATGGAGGATATTTCTGAAGAAGTTCAAAAGCTCCTTCTCGATGAAAACCGTTTAAAAGAGATGAAAGCAAATATTAAAAAACTACATCATTCACATTCTGCAAATATCATCCTAGAAGATGCTTTTAATGAAGTCGCACTTATTAAAGATAGAAGAATGGTCGTTGGCTCTGTAAATTACTAAGTCTTCAGGATGAAGGGTGTTAATAAAAGCTTCCTGGAGGAAACAGATGGACACAAGCACACATGTTGCAATGGGTTTTGGTTTAGCGGGTCTCGCTTATCTCGATCCTGCGGTTTCATCAAATTCTGAGCTTGCGAATGCTGTTTTACTTGGAACAGTCATTGGCTCAAATGCACCTGATTTTGATTATGTGATTAAGCTTGTTAAAGGGAACGGATTGTATATCGAGCATCATCGTGGTGCTTCTCATTCAATCCCAGCTTTATTTCTATGGACCATTTTTCTTTCTGGAATACTGTATCTGTTCAGCGTGAGTGTTCCTATACTCCCATTAATGTATTGGACTTTTTTAGCTGTCAGTTTGCACGTTTTATTTGATGTCTTTAATGCCTACGGGACACAGGCTGGAAAACCATTTACGAAAAAATGGCTCTCATTAAATTTCATACCATTATTTGATCCTTTTATCATGCTTCTCCACTTGGTAGGCTTTGGCGGTTGGCTTATAAGTGGGAAACCAGGTCCTGTTTTCCTTATCGTGTACGGAGTGATTATCTGTTATTTATTCGAAAGACTTATTTCCTCGCGAAAGATTGCTAAGCTTGTGAAGTTTCATATGATAGATCAAGTTGGTAAGGTAACAATTATTCCAACGATTTTTTGGAATAATTGGGACGTTGTCTTTGAAACAGCCAATTCATACCAAATTGGAAGAGTTAAGCAGAAAAAAGTTATATGGATTCATAAGTTCGGAAAACACTATTCACCCTCAAGTGTAATTGACGCTGCCCGTAAAGATAAGGATGTTAGACATTTCTTAGCAGTTTCTTCTCATACTCATGTTGTGGTCATTTCATCTCGAACAGGATATGAGGTTCGATTCTCAGATGTAAGATTTCGTTCCAAAAATCATTATCCTTTTATGGCAGTTGTTAAATTAAATTCAGACTATGAAGTTCTCTCCTCGTATACAGGGTGGATTCATCAGCCAACACAATTAAATGAAAAGCTTTCATCGCAAAAGCAAATTTCTACTTAAAATTTAACAATCGTAAAAGAAAGAGGCTGACGTGGATCAGCCTCTTCTTTTTACGATTGTTGGGTACTGTAGTATACTTCTTCAAAAGGTTGGACGACAACAAAGCCTTCACCTGAGAACTTCATTTGAATAGATTCACCGCTTCCTCTTCCCAAGAATGTTTTTAAGGTAATGTCAGTTACAAATTCAGGTTCTAATGTACCTGACCAAGCAACAGTTGCATTCGGATCAGTATAAACAGGATTATTTTTTGTCACAAGTAAGGTTAGTGGTTCATAGTGTGACGTAATGGCTACCATCCCTGTTCCTTCTAGATGGACATTAAACAATCCCCCTGAAAGCATACCAGCAATTCTTCTCATCATCTTTATATCCCAAGAAATAGTTGGTTCAAACGCTAACAAATCATTGCCATTCACATAAATGGAATCACCGCTTAATTGAAGAATTGATATCTTTTTCCCCTGATCAGCAACATATACTTTTCCGTTTCCTCTAACTTTCATTAGAGAAGTACCTTCCCCTGTAAAGGCTTTTTTAAATAATTTCCCTAGTCCATGCTCAAAGACTCCTTCTCGCTCAAATTTCATATTTCCGCGATAAGAAATCATCGTTCCCATTTTCGCCCAAACTTCTCCATCAAGATTAACTTCCAGCATTCGAGGTGTTTCTAACTCAAATAACCCCTCCCCTTTATCTTGTTGGCGAGTCTGTTCAATAAATTGTTCAATTGAATATTTACTCATGTTTTAGGTCTCCTTTATCTTTTTTTAAGCATGAATACCCACATAAATGACAATGATTGCTTTAATTCCTTCGATAGGTGTACCGTTAATTGCTCTGTAACCCCCCGTTTATATACGGCTAAGTCATCGACTAGGTTCCATCCATTTTCAGTTGCTAGCTGTTCAAATTCCCAGGGCATCATTGTATTGCAAATAACATCCTTCTGATACAAACGATTGAAGCTGTTTTCCCTTGGGTGAGAAGTTGGACCAAGGATGGCTATGCATAGATATCCTGCTGGTTTGACAATGCGTCTTAACTCTTCTAATGCTCTTAGAGGGTCTGATGTCCATTCAATGCAATTAATCGTTAATATTGCTGCAGCTTCCTCGTTTTCGAATGGTAGCTGATTAATATCACCTTGCAAAAAGGTTAGTTCCTCACTTTCTCGTTCCTTTGCAAGCCGGATCATTTCAGATGACAAATCAACTCCGACGACTCTATAACCCCCTTCACTAGTTAATTTATAAGAACCATAACCGTCTCCACACCCTATATCGATCACCTTACCGATGGGCTGTACATATTTTTTGAAAAAAGGAAGAATTGTACTTCGGCTACCCTCGTCCCACATATCCCTACTGCTTTTAGTCCAAAAATCTGCTCGCTTATCCCATTGTTTTTCCGCTTCTTTTTGCCAATTAAATAAATTACTCACTAGCATTCCCTCCCACTCTTTTAAAGAGTATGTCAACACTTTCGATACGATAAGTAAAATAACCTGTTTTTTTACCGAAACATATGGAGATAGTAAATAGTGAGTCATTATTTTTTCACAAGATTTGGAGGCACTTTAAATGACAAAAAAAGAAAACAGAGGTAGTCAAAATCAAAATGCTCCACAAAGAGGCCATTTTCAAGAGGAATTTGGTGCTGATATTGCAGGAGATAATAGTAAAGGCACTAAACGAAACAAAGATCAAAGAGATAACTCAAAACAAAACTAATTAAAGGTCATTAGGATTAGTCAAGAACACTAGAAAAGGGTCAGTATCTCTCAATCATTAGTCATAAGCATAGAAATCTTAATGCTCATGTCTAGATAGAGTTTTACTGACCCTTTTTGTATTGAACCGTAATCAAAGAATGGAATTGAACAATTATTCCCCTAAACTCTCTGTTTTCATTACACGTTCTACTGCGGCTAACGCTTCACTTTCATCGCTACCACTTGCAGAAACTTTTACACTTGTACCTTTAGAAATACCTAAAGACATAACACCCATAATTGACTTTAAATTAACACTTCTCCCGTTTGCTTCAAGGTTAACATCAGATGTAAATGAATTAACTGCATTTACTAAAGAAGTTGCTGGTCTTGCATGTAAACCAGCCTCGCTTGTGATTGTGAATGACTTTTCTACCATTTTTTGAATCTCCTCTCAATTTACCAAACTAATCTTATTATAAACGTTTTCGGATTAAATAAAACTATTTTCTTCTCTATATGATCGTATTCCTCAACTATAGTTCAAACAATAAACACGTGCTCTCGTTTCAATTCACATTGTAGTTGTAGTGTAAATGTCTCTGTACTTAATCTTTCAATGATGATGCTATTTAAGGAAGTATCTTGAATAAGTATCGGAGTATCTTTTTCAATTTTCAGTATTTCCTTATTCACTCTTAAAAGAAGAGAACATGCTCTGTTAAAGCTCTCTGTAGACATTCTTTTCTTACTAGTTATTATGACATCTTGTCCATGCAAACACGTCTTTAACATGAATTCTCCACCATTCTTTTTTCAACCATTATATGCTTGAAATAGGAATTAATATGTTGAATAAGGAAGACAAAAGATTAATAAAAGGAATATTCAGAAGTTTTAGTTCTTTCTTGACTAGCTGAGAAAATATAGTGTATAGTTGAGGTATCATAAGCTGAATATTTATCGTTTATAGAGGCTCAAAAAGCATGCTATTTACATACGATATTCTGTTATGTGATAAATTTTTTTTAGCACCATCGTGCTACAGTATTAGGAGGATTCCGTAATATGCAAAACGGTAAAGTAAAATGGTTTAACAATGAAAAAGGTTTTGGTTTCATCGAGATTGAAGGCGGAGACGATGTATTTGTTCATTTCTCAGCTATCCAAGGTGAAGGCTATAAAGCATTAGAGGAAGGCCAAGAAGTTTCTTTCGAAATCGTTGAAGGTAACCGCGGACCTCAAGCTGCTAACGTAACAAAGTTATAATTACAGGATTAATCTGTAATTTAACATAATTATATGATCGTACACGAATGATCTAGAGGCTCGAGTTTACTCGGCCTCTCTTTTTTATTTTTGTTGACTAACGATTAGGTATTCAATGGCCTTCACATTTTGTTTTATGCTTTTTTCAATTCTGCCTACCTCTAGCTGATTAAACACATTTGAATTGTTTGCAATAAAAATAAGTTTTTCTAAGTCTTGATAAATTTCTGTGAATGCTACTTTTATTGTTGAATCTAATTGCTCATTTTTCAAAAGAACCACTTCTCCCTTCCCACAAAAAATAGACGTTTATGTAGTCAAAAGGTTTCATAATTGTTCTATTTTTTTACAATAATCCTCCTTTATTTTAGCACGATCATGTCATTTCGGATAGAATAAATTTAGGAATATATATTTACCCACTTCATAGAAAAACAACTAACTTAAGAACTATACTTATTCCAAAGCAACCTTATGATGAATATTTTTATTTACCCTATCAAAAGATAAGTACAGGAGGTGTTTTTGTTATGGATCAAATTAACCATACAGGATTAATCAGTGGTTTTAATGAATTAAAACAACTAGAGATGTCTGTAAAAGCGGCACAAAAGATGGTTGGATCTGCTACAATGAGTCTAGATCCAGAAGCGCTACAGGATGCAGAAAAGGCCTTAGATGATGCAAGAGAACAATACAACAGTTCACTTCAATCTCAAACCGGTGTAGATCAACAATTTTTATCTACACAACAAGAGCTTCTCTCACAATGTGAACACCAATTAAATGAAGCAAAGCAATAATAAAAACCAGCAAAAGTAGTGAAAAATCCGCCCATTACCCGAGCGGATTTTTTTAAATGAGCTTTTCACCCATTGTCTTTAATTTTTCACCCACCGTGCATTTGTTAATACAAAATGAATGTGCGTATCTTTTTCCATAATCGTTTCTAAAATGTTTTTTTAACAAACAGTCAACACAATACGTATCGACAATCTCACTAATCTCTGACAGCGTTTGTTTTTTATTAACCCTTCTCATCAGAATCAACTTCCTCATCCACTTGAATTTGACTTCGAATCCTTATATCATTAATTGCTTGAGAAGCTAATTTATCTGCCTCTTCATTTAGTTTTCTAGATATCGGTTGATATTTTGGGGTAATTTTTAAAACCTTGATTTTTTTTTCAATTTTATCTAGCCACGATAAAAAAACTTCTTCATAGCAAGGCCATTCACCTGATAATTGATTAAGAACTACCTGTGAGTCCCCTTTGAAGGTAACAGATTGCCTGGATATACCTAGTTCTTCAAATTGAGAGATCATAAATGAAAAAGCTGCATACTCCGCTTCATTATTTGATGTAAGCTCTTGAACCTTTTCATTCAGCCTTACCCTCATTCGTTTGTTGTTCAATGTATAGTAAATGACGACTCCTAAACCTGAAATAAGTGTTTCCTTTTGAAATCCTCCATCAAAATAGGCAACAACATCATAAGGTTCATGTACAATTATTGTTTGAAGTTTTTTTAATTCTTTTAACGTCCATAATTGACCATCTTCTGAAGAAAAGTTTAATTCGTTAACTCGCCCAGTTTTTTCGAAATCCTCCGCAAACAAAATCACTTCAGCAAGTGAAAGAAATTGACTTGATAAAATTGTTTTATGTTTTCTTTTAGTTTGATATGTCCACTCAATCATATATTTCAATAAGCTCACCCCTGTCGCTTCCGCTTTTGTTTATGCTTGGTTTAGTGTTTCACTGTTCATCCCTACTCATGTAAACAATATGCTATAATTTCTATCATAATATGCTGTTCATTTTATCATTTTAACACCGTTCAACACTTTTTTAAAACGTTAGGGGGATTCAAGTTTGCTCGAAGTTTATGTGGATGGAGCCAGTGCAGGAGATCCTGGTCTATCAGGTGCTGGGGTGTTTATAAAAGGACATGGTACTGCTGAAAGATATTCTTTCCCACTTGGTATCATGACAAATCACGAGGCAGAATATCATGCATTTATAAAAGGAATGGAAATCTGTATTGAAAAAGGCTACCGTGTTGCTTCTTTTCGGACTGATTCACAGTTAGTAGAAAGAGCAATAGAAAAACAATTCGTTAAAAATAAGAAATACAGTGATTTGTTGCATCGTATTATTCAATTATCCAAGCAATTTGATTTGTTTTTCGTCAAATGGATACCTAGCAAGGAAAATAAGGGAGCAGATGAACTAGCACGAGCAGCAATTTTTAAAAATATTACCTAAATGAGAGTGTGATTTAACGTGAAAAAAGGCATGTTTGCTGACAGTGCATTACTATTTGTTGCATTTATTTGGGGAGCTACCTTTGTTATTGTACAAAAGGCGATCGCCTATATGCCTCCGCATTTATTCAACAGTGTTCGCTTTTTCATTGCTGCAGTTTGTCTAATTAGTATTGCTATTTTTATAAAAAGAAAAGTTTTATATAAAATGTACTCAATTAAGTTAGTGATCGCTGGTGTTATTTTAGGTTCCTTTCTTTTTCTAGGCTATGCCTTTCAAACGGTTGGTCTCCTTTATACCACATCTTCAAAAGCTGGGTTTATCACAGGGTTAAGTGTTATGATTGTTCCGTTTCTATCTCTATGGGTTATAAAAGAAAAACCAAAAGTCGTGGTTTTTGCAGGAGCATTTTTAGGATGTATCGGGCTTTACTATTTAACAATTGGAGATGTGCAAGGGTTAAACGGTGGTGATATGCTAATTTTTCTTTGTGCGATTTTCTTTGCTTTACATATCGTATTCACTGGAAAGTATTCTGGACAAAATGATGCTTTATCCCTAACTATTGTTCAATTATTAACCGTTTCTGTATTAAGCTTTTTTAGTTTTCTATTATTTGAAAAAAGTGAAATTTCCAGTTTTAAACGATTAATTCACCAAGACGTAATAGTAGCACTTATCATTACTTCATTTTTTGCTACTGCTCTGGCATTCCTTATTCAAACAAAGTTTCAGCAATTTACTACTTCTGCTAAAGTAGCGCTTATTTTTGCAATGGAACCTGTTTTTGCTGCCCTAACGGCTTTTATCGTTATTGAGGAAAAACTTTCAACGTCTGGGATAATCGGATGCTTATTCATTTTTACTGCAATGATTGTTTCTGAAATACCAGATAAATGGTTGAATAAAAGCCTGAAATCAGTCTGATAATGTCTTACAGTCTACTTATCCAACGTACAATAGCTCAGGGTGCCTTGAACAGCCTTATCACCTCGAGCAGGCAAAAAAACGCGACCGTCAATCGCTTTGCATGCACTAACACGTCCTGTACGTCGTAGCTGACTGCAGAAACGTTATCCACAGTACAAGAATTTAATACGCTAAACAATGAGAAAAGCTCGGTTATCCGAGCTTTTTAAAGTAAATTTATCTTCTTTAGATGTTGATACGCACCTTGAGAGGTTTCAATTCCCTCTTTTTTTAGCATCTCAAGGATTGATATGAAAAAGGAACCATCAAATTCTTTTTGGATTTTTAACGTTAATTCAATTGATGCAATAACTAATGCATCTTTTGCATCTGTGTAATTCTGTCCAAAATGGATAAATCCAAGTGCATCTTCACCAAAAGAAAACCCCTTTTCATTTAAGTACTGTATGTATTCTGTAACTGTTTTTACCGTTTTAATCACTAAATAACCCCGCCCTAACTAAACTTATTCCTTTTTTACTATATCGAAATTCGCCCATTAATACTATGTTTTTTACTCACTACCATTCCTGTTTATTACTGAAAATCAGACAAGTAGGTCATAATAAAGGTGGAGGTGAGAACAGATGAGTAGTGAAAAAAGGGGTAATAATCGAGGACAAATAGCACCCAGTGTAAATCCACAAGGAGTCGGCAAAGACGTCGAATTTGCTGTTGAACCTAAGAGCAAGCTAGAGAATGCGGCGAAGAAATTGAATAGAAAGTAGTAGAGAGGCTAGATAGCCTCTCTACTACTCGTAAAGCTACTTAATAATACATGCATACCTCGTAATTCAATATCGTGCATCATTAACAGTGCTTTTTCTTCTTGTATGGATAGAAGAGCATCTTCAAGTACACATTGAACAGGTACTTTGCAGTTTATTTCTGCTAGCTGTTGTGATAAGTGAAGCATGTCCAAATCAGTTTCAATTTTTAATCGTTGTGCTTTTGTTAATTCTGTTAAGTTTTCTAACAGACCGGAAATTGATCGATATTTCCCAATAAGCTTATACGCAGTTTTTTCCCCAATTCCCTTTACACCTGGATAATTATCACTAGAATCTCCCATAAGTGCCTTCACATCAATCAACATATGTGGATCAATTCCTAGTTCCTCACTAAACAAATCGTTTGTATAGATTTTGTAGTTCCCAATTCCTTTTTGAAGAAGTACGATCTGGACATCAATATCAAGTAATTGAAGCAGGTCTTTATCACCTGTAAGCACAGAAATGGGTAGTTGTGATTGATAGTTCTTGACAATTGTGCCTATGCAGTCATCAGCCTCAAAACCTTCTATTCCGATATTGGGGATATCTAATGCTTCCACGGCCTGTTTCACTAAGCCAAACTGAGGAACTAATTCGATTGGTGCTTCAGGTCGGTTTCCTTTATAATCTGTATATAAATCCGATCGATAGGTTTTACTCCCCATATCCCAACAACAGATAACATGTGTTGGCTTTAATTGGTCAATCGCTGAAAACAAATGCTTGAAAAAGCCATTAATTGCATTTGTAGGTATTCCCTTACTATTAATCATAAATTGTCCGTACACAGAGGTCGCATAAAACGCTCTAAACAATAACGCCATTCCGTCTACAATTAATAAGTGCTCTTTCTTTTCCATTTAAAATCTTCCCCTCTTAACTAAATACAACTATTTTATTTTATCATACATCACGCACTTACTTAAAAGGTAATAATTAACCTAGGTTATAAGGGGTGAGTACTAAGGGGTTACACGATCATAAAACTATAAAAAGACCTGGATAGCTCCAAGTCTTTTCATAAGTTTTTTTAGCTTTTTTTGTTGTTACTCATTTTTTGCGCTTCAGCTTGAGCGTATGAAGCAAATTCTTCGTTGAATCCATTTTTCTTCTTTTTGTTATTATTTCGTTGTGCGTTCGCATTACCTAATTTTGTTTTACCCATTACCAACACCCCTTTTTTCATTGTGTTACAATTTTAGTTTTTCACAATAGGGGTTTATTAAGTACAAAGTAAGTCCTGTATTAATTGGAAATAATCTTTCTATATTTGGTATTTTTTTATTACAAAGTCTCTGACCATTTTATTTGTGACAAGCTTTCGAGTAGGAGTAATTCCTTTACTGGCTAAGTCATTGATTTCTAATGTAACATTATTAATTCGTGCTACATCAAACGATAGTGAACTTTTGCAAAGTTGAACGGCCTCCTCAATGTAAGCTTCTCTCTTTGCTTCTAACATTAAAAAGGTTTGAATATGTTGATGCTGTTTTTTACTATGATCTGAAATAGCTTCATGTACGTTACTCATTGTCGGCTACACCTCTTTTTTTCATTAAATTTACAATATGCTCTTTAGGGCTCCAGCATGTAAATGAATACGCTGGTTTTGTTTCAAAACCTAATCGACTACAATGATAAACCATTTTTGAATTCAAACGGAATGCTTGAAAATGTGTGCATGACGCACATACTTGATAGGACTTTTTTTTCAAGAGTTTCTCACCTTTGCGATCAATTTTACAAAAGGGATAACGCTCCCTTAATCTCTGACTTTTTCTCTGTAATCAGTGTTAAATCCTGTGGTGTTGTATAGATAGAGATTATCGATTGAAATGATTGTTTCGTTTGCTCTTTCATTTTTGTTACATATACTACTTGATGATTCATCAACGTTTTGGAATAGTACTCAGAAAAAAGGTGTTGATGAATACTTAAAGCATTTTGTATCGGTTCATCGAATCGTTGAATTAAATCTTCAATCATATGCTGTTTTTCATTTTTCTCGAAAAAGGCTCTTGGGTTTTTGTACAGCTTTAGTGATTGTCTAAAGCTATTCTCCTGTTCATTTGAAAAATCAATTGAGATTGTAGGTGACTCAATTGGTAAGCTTTCTTGCTTTGATAAATGAACTGCAGATGACAGATGTTGAAGAAGGTTTTCGATACGATTATATTCCTCATCCATTTGTTTACCCATAAATTTCTCAATTCTTAAAGATGTTGCTTGAAGCTCCTGTACAAGTTCAAATTGTATCGATTTTACAAAATCTGATAAACAAGATTTTAACACATCTTGAGTGTTTATTCCTTGTTTTAGAGCTCCTGGATGGAATGCTTCTTTAAAGAACTCGGAAAAGCGCATAGTAAGTCGTTGCTTAATGTAAAAAATTAATTCTTCGATCTCTTGTCTCAATTGTAGCACAATTCCCTCTACATCTAATTGATTCAACTGATTCTCAACCAGTATTTGTTCGTCTTTTATCTTTAACATTTCTCGTTCTTTTTCGGCACTATCCTTTGCTGCAGTTTCACTTATTGTTTTGATTTGGTGTAAAGTTTTATGAAGTTCTTCTTTTATAGAAAGAATAGTGGTCTCACTTAAATCATGTTCAATAAAGTGATGAAACTTTTCTTCAAACAGAGAAAAATCAGTAGTATCAAGGTTTTCCCCTTCTAACACTTTAAGACTTGAAATACCATAAAGTCGTGCGTTTCGGACTTCCTGCTGTAGCAGCTGATTAATAATGTAATTTTTCACTATAGCTACTTCTTCGTCGTTTATAGCCAAATCCACTGCATTAATAATAAAAAACATCTTATCTAAAGTGAATGCGTCTTTTACACGACCAAGCTGTCTTATAAATTCACGATCTCCTTTTGAAAAAGGATGATTATAATAGGTCACGTATAGAATCGCATCGGCATTTTTTATATATTGAAAGGCTACATCTGTATGTCTTGTATTAAATGAATCAGCACCTGGGGTGTCCACCAATGTTATACCAAGCTGTGTGATCTTACAATCGAAATAAATGATCACTTCTTCTACCATGCATGCTTTTTCTTCGTTTGCGACATATTCGGTAAATGAAGATCTATCTTTTAGTAGGATATATCCAGTCTCAGTTAAGCTTTTATACGTTTTTATCGCTCTTTCGTACATAGTAATCGTAGCTCGTTCATGACCTGAAAGCTTACTTTTAGATTTATTTACATATTCTACTAACTGATCCTCTACTTCCTGAATTGAGGTTCCCTTCAATTCAGCTTTTGGAAGCACCTCAATCATTTCGTTTAAAAAAACATCTGGTTTTTTTAAGATAACTTCCACTAGACCATGCTCTTTCTCACTAGTAGGAGGTGCTATTTTATTAATGGTTGCTGTGGTTGGTGTCGGTGATGACGGTAAAAGTTTTTCCCCAATCAATGCATTCGCAAAAGAGGATTTCCCTGCACTAAAGGCACCGAACAACGCAACAGTAAACGTTCTGTTTTCAAAGCGGTTCGCTTTTTGAATAATCGATTCTCCAAATTGACCAAATCCAGGGATATGTTTAAAATCGTTTGATAGTTTTTTGACTTGGTGAATAAATGTTGTAAGATTCTCTTTTTTAGATTGAGTTGTCTGATTGTGTGTGTTTGTTTCTTTTACCTCATCAAGCTTCGTCGGGATCAATACTTCTTTTTCATATTTTTTTACAATTGGTTGTTTATGTTCTTTTAGCCATTCTTCAAGATTTATTCGAGGAAATTCTGTACTCGTTAAAATTAATTGCACAGCAACATTGTGTTGCTCATATTGATGGATTCGATCAGATACTTCATTGTAAAAGCTTATCTTCTGTTTCAGATCGTTTAGTTTCGAAGTAAACTGAGCAGACTTTTGTTCCGTCATTCTTTTAAAAGTCTCAACAATTTCCCCTACCAAGATCATCGCTTTTGTTTTACTTTTCTTTTTTAGAGTATCACTAAGATCTGCTGAAAAGGTAAGTGTATATTGATCGTTAAAGGAAGCGCCTTTTTTCAGTGTTTGACCCAAGGTTTCTTTTTGAAATTCGATTGAAAATGACTGGATGTTTTGGTTTAATTGAGCATCATTCACATTATTTTCTTTTATAGCTTCCTTTATGGAGTGGAGAATATGCCATGTTATTTCTGTTTCAACCCTTTTATTTAGATCTTCATATAGCATGTCTGCTCTTTTTTCTCTTTCCTGTTCGGTTTTTCCTTTAGTAAATAAAAATCCTTTTTTAAAGCTTGGATCATGTGATTGAATAAAAGCAGCTGCTTTTTCTCTAGTTTCAAATGGAGTCAAATTTGCATTCCTTAAGATTGTTGTGATTTTTTCTTTTAAACTAGAAAAAATAAGATCGACTTTCATTTCTTCTTCTTTGAGTGATCTGTGAATAGTTGATTCTTCATCAATAATTGAACTCAACCTACTAACTACTTCCTCTTCATTGATTTCTGCAAGATCAAGCTGTTCTCCATAATAGTGTAAATGGTTTTTTACGATATCAGTTAGTGCATGTTTAATTGTTGTGTGCTGTTCGGTATCATCCACTTCAATTACATGCTTCATTACTCTTTTTACTTTTTCTATTTCATTATTAGGTTCTGAATCATTCAGTAAGGTAGTATAGAAAATATGAGTGTTTTTTAGGCCATACTCTTCAAAAGTTGATTGGATTTGCTGTTTGTATTGCTGAAAGGACATTTCTTCAGAACGGTGTTTATCGATTTGATTGACAATTAGATAAACTGTTTTACCGCGTTGCCTCATCTCTTTGATAAAGGATAAATTTTCTTCGGATTGAACGTGATTATAATCGGTTACATAAAATATAACATCGGCAATGTGAAGCATTGATTCTGTTGACAGCCTGTGTGCAGCATCCGTTGAATCGATACCAGGAGTATCCATAATCACAATACCAGCGCTTAAGTTTTTATAAGTGTTGATGATATGTACACGTTCAATATCATCTCCTTGCTTACAAAACTCTTTAATTTCATCTACGCTATAGTCACCTTCTAATTGAAACACTTCACCACTACTGGTCTGAAGCTGAACATTTTTACTGCCCTTTTCTAACATCACGATATTAGCGCTAGTGGGTATCGGACTAGTAGGCAAGATTTGTTCACCTAGAAGTTTGTTAATCATCGTGGATTTCCCTGCTGAAAAGTGTCCAGCAAAAGCGATATATTTTTTTTCTTTATGAACTTTTATGATAAGTTCTTTTACTTTCAACGCACTATTTTCGTCTTTGTTTTTAGTTAAAAGTTGATGTAGCGAAATCATCATTTCTAGAATTTTCTGTGTGCTGACAACTGTTGCCATAATTATCCCCTTTGTGACCAATTAATTGCCCATAACTCTAAAGTCTATTTTACTTAATTTTTAACATTTTTCCTATATCCATTTGATATAAATTCTTATAAAGTTAAAAAAACTGCTTCATTTTTTCAAATGAGCAGTTCTAACAGAAGAATTTATGAACTTTGCGATTCAACTCGCTTTAATATGTAACCAATCAAGAAACTATATGTTAGAACCGAACACCCTACAAATAACATCGTCATAAACATTTTCCTCCACTCCGTTTAGGTGAGAATGTTTTTCACTATGATGTTATTCTATCATCAATGATAATCATTTTCAACACTCATTCTTCCGTTTTTTTCATTATCGGGAGAAAGCGGTTCTTGGATTGAAATACGCTTACATAATTTGTACTGTTAACTAAAGCTCTCTCCTCAGCTAGGATTCGAACTTTCATCATCAGTACATTTGTAAGTGTAAACATAATTGACGTAAGAAAAGCATTAAATAGCAGTGGGATGCATAAGATCTCGAGCGCTACAACGAGATAATTTGGATGTTTTAAAAACCGATAAGGACCCTTTGACACTACATCTGCATTCGGAATGATAATGATTCGAGTGTTCCAAAAAGATCCTAAAGAAAAAACTGCCCAGTACCGTATCACTTGGGTAAAAACAATAATTGGAGCAATGATATACCAATAGGTTGTAAGACCCTTATCAAACAAAAGTACTTCTGCAATAAAAGAAACGAGAAATAAAACGTGAAGAGCAACGATATATGGATAATGTTCCCGGCCATACTCGACTCCGCCCCTTTGTTTCATCCACTTTTCATTTCGTTTAGCAAGCATTAATTCAGTCAATCGTTGAAGAATTATGAGAATGAGTAAAAAAACGAACACCTTTACACTGCCTCCCATTTTACCAGTAATAGCTCTGAAGAAAATCCCGGACCTAAGGCACCAATTAAACCGAAGTCTTCACATGCTGCAACCTCCCTCTCTAAATAGGCTTCTAACACATACATGACAGTCACGGACGACATGTTGCCATGTTTCGAGAGAACCTCTCTAGAAATATGAAGGTGAAATTCACTGAACTCTAGCCCTTTTTTATAGGCATCAAGGACTTTTTTTCCACCTGGATGTGCGACAAAGTGGCTAATGTCAGTCAAACTCATCTTGTAGTCGTCTAAAAACGACTCAACATTGGGTTTAAGCCACTTATTAATAAGTGAAGGAATATCACGTGAAAAAACAACATAAAATCCGTTGTTTTTTATATCCCAACCCATCACTTCTTCGGAGTTTTTCATAAATGTGGAATTAGTCCCTAGTATTCTAGGTATATTCGATAATTTAGAGTACTTTTTTTGATCTACTGCTTCTCCAACAATACAAGTGCATGCAACTCCGTCTGCAAAAAGAGAAGTACCAATTAAATTGCTTTTTGACTGATCATCACGTTGAAATGTTAAACTACAAAATTCAACGGACAGAACGATCACCTTTGCATCTGGAAATGCTCTGCAATACTCAAAAGCTCTAGACAAACCAGCTGCCCCACCAGCACAACCTAATCCCCAAATAGGAATTCGCTTAATACTTTCCTTAAAAGGCAAATGATTGATAATCTTCGCATCAATACTCGGAGTTGATAGTCCTGTACTAGAAATAAAAAAAATCGCATCTATTTCTTCATAATCAATAGGTCTAGAGAGTAGCTTAGAATTTGAAAGACATGCTTTTATTGCTTTTACTCCTAAAGTGACCGCATTCGTAATATATGTATCGTTTTTTTCTTTAAAAGAATGTTCTTGTTTATACCAATCCAATTCTTTTGCGAATTGACGAGATTGAATTTCACCATTTTGAAATACGGTTAATAAACGGTTAATATCCTTAAACGTTTCCTTAAACATTTCTTTTGCAAATTCAACTGCTGTTTCCTGCGTACTATTAAATTCAGGTAAACACTTTCCAACAGATACTATATAAGCCATAGGCAAATTCACCTTCCTGTCACATTTAGGTTAATATTGCCAAATAATTGAAAAATATTCTCTTTTCACAGAATGAAAAAAAGCCTTTCCCAACAATGGGGAAAAGCTAGACGTTTTAAAGAAGTTGGCTATGTTGCTGTGCATGTTTATTATAACCGAATTAGTCCGAATCATCACTAATAAATATTGGGAATTATTAAGTAACGTCTTTTAAAAAAAGTAAGCCATAAAGATTTCATCATCATATTGGCCGTTAATTTTCACTTGTTCTTTCTGAATGCCTTCCTGTACAAAGCCATATCTTTCATATAGCTTTTGAGCAAGACCATTGGAAGCAAAAACAGTTAAGCACAGCTTGTGCAACTGATGTAAACGACACCATTCTAGCGTATAAGTCATAATTTCTTTACCTATACCCAACCCTTGAGCGCGTTCTGCTAACCATGTTCTAAATAATCCAATATGCCGCTTCATCTCTAGCTCTCCGCGAACCACTCTAGCTATACCGACAACAGTACCATCTATTTCAATTGCTAAATACATATTATCTTGATTTTGCATGGTAGTAATGAATTCTCTTTCTTCTTCGACTGTCCGAGGTTTTTCTTTCTGTATGTATGCCCCTGTGTAGATAACCGTTTTAACCGCCTCAACTATTTGCTCGGCATCGTTAATTTTCACTGGTCTGAGGATAACTACTTTCCGGTTTTTCGCTATTATTTTTTTAACAAGTTCTTGATTCCCCATTTATGTTCAGCTCCTTATTGCTAGTATGCCTAATCTCTAAGGAGGTACTATCACAATTTTCTATAAAACGAAAAAAAACAGACTCCGATAGGAGTCTGTTTGATCATCAAAGCAATTAAGCTTTGTGTACGTTAGTTGCTTGAGGTCCGCGTTGGCCTTCTTCGATATCAAAAGTAACTTCTTGACCTTCGTCTAACGATTTGAAACCTTCACCTTGAATAGCTGAGAAATGTACGAATACATCGTCCCCACCTTCAACTTCGATAAATCCAAAACCTTTTTCTGCATTAAACCATTTAACTTTTCCTTGTGCCATGTTTGTTGCCTCCTATTTATGTAAAGCGATTATAAAATTATCTTTGCCCATTAGAACAAAAATAATTCTTTTATATAGTATCAGGTAATGATTGGATATGCAAATATTTAACGGTAAATTTTTATTTTTCTTATAAAAGGAACGATTTTCACAAAACTTAAGATGCAAAAAACCAGTCTCCATTAGGAAACTGGTTTATCTTATCAATCATGATAATTCATAAGTAAAAGCCACATTTGCCGTAATATTTATAAGAAAGTTTTAAACCACCACTCCTCAAAGTGGGTGTTTGCAGAAACCTTCCTGTCGTCCTCTATCAAGGAGGCATGACATTCCAGTTCAATATAAAACTCCCTATTACAGATTAAAGGTAAAACTTAATTACAATTACGTACAACGCAGCTTGTAGTATTATAATACAGCAGTTCGTGCAATTCTTCAAGAGGGATTTTTTTGTTAAAATTAACCTAAACTTACTTTATGATGCTTGTTGCTGTGACTTAATAAAATAATAAGATATGTTAAGATGATATACCTATATACATACGGATAGGTACTTTTAAATATAGCATTTGTTTTTTGCGTTTGTCCACAAGTTTTTTATTATTTGTGGACATTTTTATTTTACGATAAATATTTTGAGGTGAACAGAAATGACAGATAAACTAAAAGAAAACAAGAAAGTAATACATAAACCTAAATGCACCATTAGACATTTAAATGAACCTAACTATGAATTAATAGCTAAAGCATTTATTATCCTACATGAGAAGACTCGGAGTGAGAGGATAAGAAATGAGATTTCTATGTCCTTTTTTCTGCTTAAAATAGTCTTTTTATTAAATATATCCTTTATTTCAAATTAAATAGAATAAGTATCTAATAATTAAGCATACTATCACTGAGATTAGGAGGTGATAGTAAAAATGAAACATCTATGGGCTATGGTAATTAAATTTATTGCCTGCTTTGCATTGTTGTTTGTTATTTTAGGCATTGGATTTGATTTATCATTTCAAAATGTATTATTAATTACTTTCATTTTAGGTGCTGTTTCTTATGTATTGGGAGATTTATTTATTTTGCCAAGAACTAACAATACCATTGCAACAATCGCTGATTTAGGTTTAGCATTTGTTGTTATCTGGTTCATTCTAGCTAACGTTTCAGACAATGGAGCAAGTATTTTTTGGGCTTCCTTAATTGCATCAGTTGGTGTGGCATTGTTCGAATACTTCTTTCATAAATACATGGTTACAAGTGTTCTCAATAAAAATGAACCGACTGAAAGAAAAGGAAATAATTCTTTACAATATCAAACAGAAGCATCAGAAGAGGTATCTCCTAGGATACCAGTAATTCCTAGGAGACCAAAGAATAAGAAATAATCTTTAATACCTGACCAATTGGTTGGGTATTTTTTTATTTGAAATTTATAATCATAAATTATCACTAACCTGCACATACTTTAACTGGGCACAAGTCCAATTTCCTTGTATATGTCCTACAACCTAGCAAGCAACTTGTACCCATCTTTTAAACTGCCTCTTCACTCAACTCACTAAAATACCTCTGATCTAAAATTCCATGAACAATTCGATTAAAGTAGCCAAACACATTTGTAATCCTAATTATTGCCTAGCTTAATATTCCTCACAAGCTGTTTAAGACACTCTAAACCCAATTCTAGCTTGTCCTGCTCAGAGTAATGATAATAGTGCTTAGTGACTAGACAAAGGAATTATTTTGACTTTATGTGTCTTATTCTTCTCAGCAGGTAAAACTATTCTTCTAGCCTTAAAATCAAACTCATTGACAGTTAGATTAATAGCAAAATTCTCATTCCTGTATCGTATAGCAACATCATGACGCAATAATCACGCCATTGAGGGTATTTTTTTAAATCGGGTACATCTAACAACCTTTTCATTTCATCTTCTGTAAGTGGCTCGAAAGGAGTCTCATCTGCTCTGAGTAACTTAATCTGTTCCAAAGGGTTAGAGTTTGCTATTTCTTCTTTGTATAGGAGAGCATAAAACGTCTTTAAGAATCTAATCCTTGCATTAATCGTCTGAATACCAAGACCACACTTCTTAGTTTTGAAATTAAAGTGATCATCTTGCATGTAGTTGATGTAATCTCTCAGAAGAACAGGATTAATTTCATTTACTTTTTTTAATTCTGGATGAAAATTATTCAACCAGTTAACGAAAAATCTAAAATGTTCGTCATGTCCTACTAAAGTTGAATTTCTTAAACCTTCGGATTTTTTTGCTGAAGTGAAATATTCAAATGCTTGTTTAAACGTAAAATTGAAACTTTCTCTCTCTAATTTTGCAGAACTAACTCGAACAGTTATTCTTTTTCTTTTCATAAAAAAAACGTCACCTCCAAAAGTCATGCAAAATGCACGAAAATGTAGATAACGTTCTAACATTTTTTTGTTAGTAATATGTCGGATAAATCATGGGGTCCTAAACTTACTTTATGATGCTTGTTGCTGTGACACCCCGTCAATTTTTTCAGAACTGCGTTTTTGACGCGTTGGGATTACATTAAAGATAATATTTAAGATAATAGCTGTTAGGCTTCCTGCGACAATTCCGTTATTCGTTAAGATTTTAAATGATTCCGGAAGGTTTGCAAACATATCCGGTACAACCGTTACACCAAGTCCTAAACCTACAGAGCAAGCAATGATTAATAAGTTTTCTTGAGAGGCGAACTCAACGTGGCTAAGCATCTTAATTCCATAAGCAACAACCATTCCGAACATAGCAATCATTGCACCGCCTAAAACTGAAGCAGGGATAATTGTCGTGAATGCTGCAATTTTTGGAACTAAGCCTAGACCGATCAACATAACAGCAGTTATAACAATTACACTCCTTGACTTGACACCAGACAGCTGAATTAATCCAACATTTTGTGAGTAAGTTGTATAAGGAAAAGCGTTGAAGATTGCTCCAATCACATAGGCAAGTCCTTCTGCTCGGTACCCTTTTGCTAAATCTTCTTTTGATAATTTCCGATTGGTAATATCACCTAATGCAAAATACACTCCTGTTGATTCGACCATACTGACTATGGCAACAATGATCATCGTTAAGATTGGAGCAACCTCAAAGGTAGGTACACCAAAATAAAAAGGTTGACCGATTTGAAGCCAAGATGCTTCCCGAACGGGCTCAAGATTGATCATACCTAAAAAGGCAGCCACAATTGTACCAGCTACTATTCCAAGTAAGATTGAAATCGATCGAACAAAACCATCAAAAAAGCGGTACAGCAGAACGATTGTAAGCAGAACACCAAAAGCTAACGAAAGATTCACGATTGAACCAAAATCCTCACTACCTTGCCCACCCGCCATATTGTTCATTGCGACAGGAATTAACGTAATTCCGATAATTGTAACAACAGATCCGGTTACAACCGGAGGGAAAAACCGAACTAACTTCCCAAAGAATGAAGCGATTAATATAACAACTACGCCTGATGCTAATATTGCCCCATAAATGGATGAAAGACCGTATTCTGATCCAATTGCAATCATTGGGCCAACTGCAGTAAACGTACACCCTAAAACGACTGGTAATCCTATTCCAAAATACTTAGATTGCCAAACTTGTAAAAAGGTTGCAATTCCACACATAAAAATGTCAATGGCAACTAAGTAGGTTAATTGTTCACTCGTTAAACCCAAGGCATTACCAACGATTAAGGGGACAATTATAGCCCCTGCATACATTGCGAGAACGTGTTGAATCCCCAACGAAAATGTTTTAAGTGAGTTTTTCATGCTGTAACCTCCTGGTTAATAGTTGGTAAGAATCCGACTTCTCCATCGTTCAATGAGGAAATTCTAGCAAGCGACTCCACTCGATAGCCTTCTTCTCTCAATTGTCTTGCCCCTTCTTGAAACGACTTTTCAATTACGATTCCAATTCCGACGACTTCAGCTCCTGATTTTTCAACAATTTCAATTAAACCTTTGGCAGCCTGTCCATTTGCTAAAAAGTCATCGATAATAAGAACTTTATCTGATGAATCAAGAAACTGAGATGATATCGCGATCGTATTTTCCTCATGTTTTGTAAAGGAATAAACAGAAGCAGTTAAGAGATTATTTGTTAAAGTAAGTGATTTTCTTTTTCGTGCAAACAATACAGGAACTTCCAACTCAAGACCTGCCATAACTGATGGCGCTATCCCTGATGATTCAATCGTTACAATTTTTGTGATTCCATTAGCTTGAAACCGCCTCTTAAATTCCTTGCCAATCTCCATCATTAAAAATGGATCAATTTGATGATTTAGAAACGAATCAACTTTTAAAACATTGTTAGAAAGAACAATTCCTTCGGTGCGTATTTTTTCCTCAAGTAGTTTCATCTTTTTTCTTCCCTTCAAAACAAAATAAAAAAGCAGCATTGCTTCAACAAGAGTGAAGTAATGCTGCTTTTAATTAAAATTAAAAACCAAATAGGCAATCTTAAAATTAAAATACTCCTAAATAGGTTAGCAACAGATCTTCACTCATAGTCAAGTCATTTACGGTAACTCGGTAGAAACTTGTAGGCCATATCCCCACGATTATATGAGTGCATATTTAATTTAATAGAATTATAGCAAGAGAAACTGACTCTGAAAAGGGGAAATCTAAATTAACACGAATTATTTTAATTTCCAAATAAAGAAATGTTCGCTTTTTACTTCAACTTTCTTTTTTTTAAAAAAGAAAAGAAGCAGATATTATCTGCTTCCTCCCTTTATAATTTATAAATTCGTCGGTACTTTTCTTCTAGATAATTAATCAAGTAGCTTGCATTCAAGCCTTCACCTGTTACATCCGTTAATATTTCTAAAGGCTTTTTCATTTTCCCATACTGATGTACATTGGAGGTTAACCAAGACTTAATCGATTCAAAATCACCTGTTTTGACTAGCTCGTCGTAGTTAGGTAAATCTTTCAACATCGCTTGATGAAGTTGTGCAGCATACATATACCCTAGAGCATAGGAAGGGAAGTATCCAAAGCTGCCGCCAGACCAGTGCACATCCTGAAGGACACCTTGTGCATCATTGGGTGGAGTCACACCCAAGTACTCCTGATACTTTTCATTCCAAACCTGTGGTAGATCTTCCACTTCTATTTCATCATTGAATAATGCTTTCTCAATTTCATATCGAACCATAACATGTAAAGCATAAGTTAATTCGTCAGATTCTATACGGATCAAGGAAGGTTTTGATTCATTGATTGCACGATAAAAATCTTCTAAAGAGATATTTTTGAATTGCTCTGGGGCATATTCATTTAATTTTTCATAGTAGCGCTCCCAGAACCCGACATTTCGACCAATGAAGTTTTCATAAAACAACGATTGTGATTCGTGAATACCCATTGAAGTTCCTGTACATAGCAAAGTGCCTTCTAAGTCTTCAGAAATATTTTGTTCATATACAGCATGACCACACTCATGAATCGTCCCAAAAACGGCGGTACGGAAGTCTTTTTCATCATACTTTGTCGTAACACGAACATCACCACGGTTTATTCCGATTGCAAATGGGTGAACGGTTTCATCTAAACGACCAGCTTCAAAATCATAGCCTATTTCAGTTAACAGAAATTCACTCAATTGACGTTGCTTTTCTTTAGGAAACGCTTTAAATAAAAAGTCTGTTTCAGGTTTATTAGTTGAAGCATTAATTTCTTGTACTAAAGGAACAACATGATCACGAACTTGTTTAAAAACCTTATCTAGAATCTCAACCGTCATTCCTGGTTCATACTCTTCTAATAATGTATTATATTTATTTCCTTCGTAACCCCAATAACCAATTAACTTTTTATTAAATTCTACAATTTTCTTTAGATATGGAGCAAACAATTGAAAATCAGAGGTATTTTTTGCTTCTTCCCATACAGATTCTGCTTTTGTTTGGAGAATAACGTATTCTTTATATTCCTCTGGAGGAATTACTTTGTTTTTTTTGTATTCCTTGTTCATTAGCTCTAATGATTTTTGTGTAATAGCCGAAAGCTTGCTGTACGTGTTTTCTTCAGATAAAACGGTTATGTATTCCTTCATTTTGTCTGAAACAAGCATTTGGAAGACTTCAGTAGATAATATTCCAATTGTTTGAGATCGTTGTTCAACTGCTTTTTTGGGAGCTCCTGTGCGTAAATCCCAAAACATTAAACTTATCGCTTCATTATAACTTTTCATCTTTTTAATATAGTCCATAAATTCTTTTTCTATCGTTTCATGAGACATATTGACCCTCCCAAAATTGATTTTTTTAAAATTATCACTATTTTAAGAGTAATGGAATTCCTTACCACTTGTCAAAGAAAAAAACCTAGTAGGATTTTATCCTTGACTAGGTTCAGTAGGTAATGCTTGGTTAATTTTAGCGAGAATGTTTTCTTCATCTTCTGACATAAAAATCGTAACAGAGCCTTTGTCACTACTTGTCCGAATTAAACGGCCGATTCCTTGTTTTAACCTTAAAATCATATAAGGTAAATCTACTTCTGTAAAAGCGTCGTTGACATTGTTTCGTTTTGCTTCAAAGACTGGATCATCAGGAGGATATGGCAATGACCAAATTATCACATTTGATAAAGAAGGACCTGGAATGTCTAAGCCTTCCCATAGATGGACTGCACATAACACGGATTCCTCAGTTCGTTGAAATTCCTCAACAATCACGCTTATTTCTCTATCTCCTTCAAACAACATAGGAAATGAAAGCTTGGTTTCTGCAACTTTTCCTTTAAACCATTTTAGATCTTTAACGGTAGAGAATAAAAGTAAAGCACGTCCACCTGACTCCGCTAATGATTTTAGGACGATTTCATACTTATTGTTATTTTGTTGTTCATCATTCGGAATTTTCGTGAGGTTCAGCTTCATTTGTTCTTCATAATCAAAAGGCGATGTTACTGATAATGATAGATATTCTTCGATACCTAAACTCTTTGAAATATAGTCAAACGACTCATTTTCTGAGAGGGTAGCTGAAGAAAAAACAAATGGTGCTTTTTGGGAGAAAACTTTTTCCTTTAAAACTTCTTCAACCGTTCTTGGCATTATGACCAATGTATAGGATCCTTCTTGTTCTTCAATCCAATTGACCGCATTGTTGGTGCCGTTAAACAGAGACAACGAATACTCCATCTGATCAATATATTCTTCTACAATTTTAAGTTCATATTCACCAATAGTATAAAGTTCACTCTCAAAAACAAGGGCTTCACTAACTTCTGACAGTTTTTGTTGAAGCTCTTTTCCTTGTTTTTTTAACTTCTCGGTTGCAGTAATTTTATGACGATTCGATCCATCAATACTTGTAGAGCAATCTGCAAGTGTATAATAAAATTCATCATTAATTGCTAGAGAATCTTCAACAAGATACGCAAATTCTTCCCGAATGTCATTTTGAAGTATACGCTCTAAAAAAGCTTGTAAAGAGCTTTGTCTCACACGATAGGTGAGTGCTTTTTGTGCAGCAAATTCTAGTAAATGACCTTCATCGAATACAACACTGCTGTATTCTGGTAATAAGGGCATTTGACCTTCCCTTTTTCGCGAATCAAATGTCCAAACATGTTCCATGAAAAAATCATGAGAGCATACAATTAAATCTGCAGCGCGACGATAATGATCTCGTGACAGAGTTAACCCACATCGATGACGCTGATCACATGACGAACAGTCCTGAAATGAGTCCCAGCCAATTTTCACCCATTCATCGTCTGAGAGATGTGAATACTCTTTTCGATCTCCATATGCAGTAAACCGTTGCATACCGGACTGTTCGTGGACAAAGTCCGGGAGAGACTCATATAAGTTGAGATACTTTTCTTCTCCGCCCTTTTGAATCGTGGAATCTAACTTTTTCAAACAAAGGTATTCACTATGGGATTTACTTAAGCGAACATCTATAGATAAGTCTAAAAGCTTTGTAAGTTTAGAAATATCTCCTTCTTGCTTTACAAGTTGCTCAATTAACGTTTCATCAGCACAGGCTATAATTGCAGGCTTACCTGAGTATCGCGCATAACTTAACGCGTACAAAAGATAAACAATTGTCTTACCCGTACCAACACCGGCTTCAGCAAACATTACTTTTTTCTCTCGATACGCTCGTTCGAGCTGAAAAGCCATAAAGATTTGCTCATCTCGTAATTCAAAGCCTTTTTCAGGTAATATGTCGTAAAAAACATCACCAATCCAATTGTTTAAAGCTTGATAAAAACTTTCACTTTTTGATACAGTAAAAGGCAAACGTGACGCCACCATGTACGCTTCCTCCAGAATCTAAATTTCTCCTAAATTTTAATTATTTCATTTTGATGATTGAAAGTCAATTTTCTTTTAGAAAAATACAAAACAAAGAGCTTTCCATTAAGAAAGCTCAGCTTCTTACTGATTATCAAACAATGACTGTATCAGCAATTTATGATCAACCGAAGATGAATGCGCTAACGCTTTTATAAGATCTTCTTTTGCCATATCAATACGCTCTACAACATTGGATTCATACCCATTGTCAAGTAATGATTGATAGGTTGTATGCAACGCTTTGGAAATTAGCTGAAATTGGTCATCACCGAACAAAAGTGTCACTCCCTATGGCTAAATAGTTTAGATTCCGAGATTCTATTCTATGCCAAAATGACAACAAATATGCGGTGATTTTCATTCTTTAGAGGAAGCCAAGGGTAAAATATGAACCTGGTCCAAAAAATACCCTTTAAACTATTCGTTTCTTGGTGGTCTCTTTCCCCAGTATTGATAATAATCTGTGCGGATAAACCCATTAAACAGCTTGCGCTTCTTCGTTGCCGGTTTTCCATAGAGTTTTTCAAAATCAGGATGAGAGCTTAACATATATATGGACCATGTATCATATTTAGAAAAGGCTTGTCCCATTTCTTTGTACATGTTTTCGACTGCTCTTTTTTCTCCAAGTCTTTCTCCGTATGGTGGATTTCCTACAATAACCCCGTAATCTAGTTTTGTCGTAAAATCTCTCACTTGCATTTGTTTATACGTAATTAGGTCATTTAACCCAGCTTCTTCGGCATTTCCTTCAGCAACTCGAACCATTCGGTGATCTAAATCATGACCATAGATTTCAAGAGGTTGATTATAATTGGCTTTATCTTCTACTTCTTGCCGTGCTGAATTCCAAGTTTCTTTGCCAATCCAATGCCAATTTTCTGAAGCAAACTCGCGATTAAAGCCAGGAGCGATGTTCTGTCCAATAAGAGCTGCTTCCATTGGAATGGTTCCTGATCCACAGAACGGGTCTACAAACGGACGGTCGGGAGTCCAGTTAGTCAGTAATACCATTGCTGCAGCCAATGTTTCTTTAATAGGGGCTTCACCTTGCTCAGTTCGGAAACCTCGCTTATGTAAACCAGATCCACTTGTATCAATAGTAAGTGTAGCTTTATCTTTTAACAAAGCAATTTCAATACGATAAAAGGGGCCATCTTCTTCAAGCCAATCTGCCGTTTTCTTATAGTGTTTTTTTATGTTTTCAACAATCGCCTTTTTTACAATTCTTTGGCAATCAGGGACACTTGCTAATGTTGACTTGACCGATTTTCCGATAACGGGAAATTCTGCATTCTCAGGCAGATAATCCCCCCAGTTAAGTGCCTTCGTTTTTTCAAACAACTCATCAAAGGTCCTTGCTTGAAACTCACCAACTAAAATTTTTACACGATCAGCAGTTCGCAACCATAGATTACTTCTACAAATAGCTAGTTCATCAGCCTCAAATATGACTTTGCTGTTCTCAATCGTGCAATCATATCCAAGATCTTTTACTTCCTTACCGACTAACGCTTCCAAACCCATTGCAGCAGTCGCTATTAGTGTTACTTTTCCCAATCGATTTCACCTAACTTTCTTTCACTTCATTAATCAGCTTAATTCATAGTTTGTACAAGTTAACACGACTCTAACGGGAATATTCCCAAAATATAATTTTCCGTTATGTAAATGAAAAGCTCTCCTAAAAGATGGAGAGCTTGTGACTGTCATATTATACTGTTTAATAACGTTCTGTAAGCCATGTTTTGTTCCATCGTACTACAAGCGGCAAAGCCTCGTACTCAGGCGGTAATCATCTATCTACAGAAGAAAATTCTTCTGTCCTTCTCTTCGTTCAATTTCTCCAAGAAGGTGCCCCTACCATTATTTGGGTTTCTCGCTCGTGGGGTTTACCTCGTTCCACTCTTACAATTTCTTGTAAGACTCCGTCACTGTGGCACTTTCAAGGTATTAGAGCCATATCCTCTAAAAAGGACTTAGGCTGTTTCCCTGCCGTCAGCCATTAAAGCTGCCCTAGCTTATGACTTCGCTAGGCACGAACACTACGGGCATCTCAGCACCGTGCGAGCATGGACTTTCCTCTACAACCTTAAAAGATTGCAGCGATTACCTGAACGTTATTAATTTAACAGCGAGATTAAGTATAATAAAAATATGCAGGATTTGCAAGTGTTAAAAAAAGGAAGAATCAATCGTATAATTTACTTCCGAACACATGTTTCTCAAGATTCGATAAACGTTTAAGAATATCAAAGTTTGTTGTGTTTGTTTGAACAGGTTGTGGTTTTTTGTATGAGTCATCCAATTGCTTCTTTAAACGAAGATTCTCTTGGTATAATTCATCAATTTCTTGTTGAAATACTTCATAATCCTTTATTACTAAATCTAAAAACTTATCCACATCTTCTTGCTTGTAACCTCTCATACCAGACTTGAATTCTTTTTCTAATATTTCTTTGGCTGTTAATTTAATTTTATCTGAAAGCATATCTTTCACCTCATTATTGCAAAGTCAACAAATTATATTTTTTCAGAAATCTTGGTAATTGTCAATTTCTCTTTTTATATTTTCTTCTTCGACAATCAACTGAAGGTCATAAAAATCAATTAAAAACAAGGGGTACTCTTCTACTTCTTGTTTTTTTTGTGCAAGCTCAAACAGGTACTTGGGTGATCCGGGCTTTTCATTGTCATAAACCAACAAAAGCGCATCACTTTTGTCGAGAAAAAACTGATTTTTAAGTCTAAATTGCTGTGGGCTGTCATATTCTCGCCTCGTAATGCTGTCAACAAAATTTGCTTGCAAAAGAATGCTCTCATAAAACTCTTTATTGTCTTCCTTCCAATTACTTTCTTGATTTAAGAAAGGAGTGATAATACCTAACTTTACCTCTGGATAACTTATTTGTAAACTTAGAACAACTTCAGCTGCCCAAAGTTCAATCCCCAGCTGTCCACTAATGATTACCCATTCTAATCCATCGTTAAGTAAGCTAATTAACGATTTTTCAATTGCCTTTTTAATGAAAAAAACGCCCTCATCATCATTCTTAAAAATACCAAGTTCAAAAGGCTTATATCCTGAAATTGTTAGAACCTTCACTTGAACCACCTTTTATATGTAGAATACCTTGCCTCTATGGTTTGTGATACCGTTACCTTGGTAACCTTTTAAAGTATACATACTCATCCCTTAAGATATGAACATAAAATTTAAGAGGAGCTGAAAATCAGCTCCCGCAGCAAAAAATTAACGACCGAATGGGCCACCAAATCCCGGACGACCTCCAGGACCTGGGTATCCACCAGGAGCTCCACCAGCGAAGCCAGGGCCACCAGGACCTCCGAATCCAGGTCTTGGACCGTAAGCGTTAAATTGTTGGTTCGTCACTTCATTAACCACAGATTGTGTTTGAGGGAAATAATGTTGGTGTTTGAAATGTTCATGATTAACGATTGTTGTATGTTGCGGGTGAATGTGAGGTACAATTGTTTCTGAATAGTTGTTTTGAACACAACATTTAGTTGGATGGACGATAGGAGCCATCATTTTAGGTTTACAATGCATGTTATTTCTCCTTTCTTCATTTTATCTGTCTTACCTTAACAGCCTATGAAGAAAAGGGTATACATGTACTAATACAATAACCTATTTTTTAAAGAAATGCATAAAAGCTTTCCTTGAAATTTGAAAAAATAAACACAGTTAATACCAAGACGATAAAAAACAAGTAAAGAATTCCTTTGTACATCGATTTTTCTCCCCATTTCCTTGTGTGTACAATCACCTATTTTACATCGTTCTACAAAATTCTACAACGATTTCTTACTCTTTTGCGTTTATTTCATAAAATCGACATATTTTTGTAGAAATACCTCTGTTTTTGCGCTTGCCCGGGGAATATTAGCCAGAGATCTTTCGCATAATGCGATTGATTCGCTTACTAATTTCTAAGCTCTCTCTAGCAAGTTCCTCTTTAATCATTTGTTCTCGGCTTTTCAATGTTCTATTTGCTTCGTTTGCATAAAATAATGCTAAATCTAAACGTTTTTCTTTATGTTCATAAAACTTAGCTAACTCGATTTCACTTTGCGTTTTAATTTCCCCATGTGAAGATCCTGATAACTCTTTCCACAACGTTAATGCATGCACCCAATTTTTTTCTTTTTTCAAATGCAGTGCCATTGCATATTTTGCCTCGTGATCTTTTTTTGAGCCTTTTTCCGTTAACGCTTGATAGGTAGAAAATGCAGCCTTCTTTTCTCCTACGCTATCTAACCATTTCGCAACTTCAAACTGTTCCAAATCAGTTGCTCGCTCGCTCGTATGAAGAATTTTTAAAGAAAGATGAATATACAGTGTGATAAGAGAAAGTACATCAATTTCATTATGTTTCATCACACCGATGATAGAGTCAGGGCTTTGATGTTCAAGATAATGAAAATACAACATAGGCGCTAAATAACCTGGTATATCATTCTCGCGCTTTATATTTAAAATCTCTTTTTCAACTATAGCTAGCTTTACTGACTCCAATTGATTTTTCCATAGTCTTCTAGAAGCGTGAAATAAGTCGAAATGTCCGAAAGAAGGTAGTTTCGGGATTGAGTCACGAATTAATGTATGCCTAGTTTTTACTTGAGGCCAATCAAATGCTTTTCCGTTATAGGTCACAAGCGTTTTGCTGTTGATCCCATTTAGAAAGCTTTGATACAATGCTATCTCATTACCTGGCTCTGCTAGAAAGTGCTGTTTGATTACTACTTTGTCAGAAAACACTTGTGCCTGTCCAAGTAAGAAGATCGTGTTTCCAGCCCCTCCACCTAAACCTGTAGTCTCCGTATCAAAGAAAAATAGATCACTTGCTTTATGTCCTTTACAAGATAATGGGTGGTTGCTATCACTTTGATTCCACAGTTCAACAATTCGATGAAATTCTCCTAATTGATAGTGACCATGCAAAAACGAGAGTGGATAGACTACTTCTCTAACTAAACAATATTGAGAATCATACGTGTATTTTATCGTCTGATGTGCAGCCCATGAATCCAATAAAGGCTCTTTTTCGACATTTGCAGGCTCAGAAGGCCTTGAATATTGGTCATGGCTAACATGTTTTTTTAATCGGTTTAATTTTGACTTGATAGACATTCGCTTTCTTCCTTTAAGCTAGTAATTAATTTAAGAGTGTCTGTTTTTACATGTTCCGACATGCTTTCAGTTCCAACACACGATGGGCAACCTGATTGACATGGACACATTGAAATCATTTGATTTGCATCAGTTAGCACCGAATCCATTGTTTCAAATATTTTTTTAGACAATCCAACTCCACCTGGGTAGCGATCGTAAATAAAAATGGTAGGTTTGTCATTGTGGACCGCTTTAATTTGAGAAATAACATGTAAATCGGAAGGATCACACATCACTTTCAAAGGTGCAATATGCTGCAGGACATGGGCTGTACCTAATAAGGCTTCTTCCAAACGCTGTTTAGATACATCACTTGAGTTTGTATCATTTATACTGATCCAGGCAGCATTGGTATGCAACTCTTCCTCTGGTAAATGAATGGGTCCTGACCCAATGTTTTCATGTGTATCGAATTTAATTTTTTTAAAGATTGTTGCCATTGCTTGAACTGTTACATCACCAAATCCACATTCGACAATTTTTTGTTCGCGCAATTCGTCAATCTCCAATACTTTTAATTGAACAGCTAAATTTGCATCCGTAAAATAGTCTACATCTACCTCTCTTACAAATGCTTTTTTTTCTTCCCAATCGAGCTTTTCTACTTGAAATTGAATACCTTGATGTAAATATATTGCTTCATCATGTAACAATGTCATTGCGCTAAATCGATCCATTTCACCGATAACTTTTACTTGGGCTACGTCTGATTGATCAATGATGATGACATTTTCTTGTGAAGCAGAACGCAAGCTTATATTGTGGGCTGGAAAAGAATAATTCATCCAGTGATATTTGCCATGATTTTGGTACAAAACCTTTTCATCCGTTAGAAATTCAAGAATCTCATCTAATTCGATTCCATCGAATGTCTCTCCTTCTTTAAAAGGGAGTTCAAATGCGGCACATTTAACATGATCAACTAGAATAATTAAGTTTTCAGGGTTAATCATTGCAGTCTCTGGATTTTGGTGTAAAAAATAGTCTGGATTCTTAATAATATACTGATCCAATGGACTCGAGCTAGCAACCATAATAATAAGTGCTTCTCCTTGTCTTCTCCCAGCCCGACCTGCTTGCTGCCATGCACTCGCAATGGTCCCAGGGTATCCAGTCATAATGCAGACTTGAAGTTGTCCAATGTCAACGCCTAACTCTAAAGCATTTGTACTTACTACACCTAAAATTTCACCGCTCCGGAGCCCTTTTTCTATTTCTCTTCGTTGTTTAGGCAAGTAGCCTCCACGGTATCCTTTTATTGAGTGATTTTCTACATCTCGTTTGATGAGCTCTTGTAAATAGGTTAGGATAATCTCGACTCTAACCCTACTCCTAGCAAACACAATCGTTTGGATTTTATTTTTCAGAAATTGACTCGCTAGCTTTCGTACTTCCAAGGTTGCACTACGTCTTATATGTAAGGCTTTGTTTACAATAGGTGGATTGTAAAAAACAAAGTGCTTTTTACTTGAAGGAGCCCCATTTTTTGATAGTAGTTCCATAGTGGTACCTGTTAGGGTTTCGGCTAACTCTTTCGGATTTGCAATTGTTGCAGATGTGCAAATAAACTGAGGGTTACTTCCATAAAATTTACAAATTCTTTTCAAGCGTTTTATCACATTTGCAACATGGCTTCCAAAAACTCCTCTGTAAATATGAAGTTCATCAATGACAACATATTTTAAGTTTTCGAATAACGATACCCATTTTGTGTGATGTGGAAGAATCGCTGAGTGAAGCATATCAGGGTTCGTTATGACGATATGACCAACTTTTCTTACTTTTTGACGTATAGTAGGTGAGGTATCACCGTCATATGTATATGAATTAACTGGAACCCCCATCTCTGTAATGATTTCATTTAGCTCGCTCTTTTGATCTTGTGCTAATGCCTTGGTTGGGAATATATACAACGCCCTCGACGTTTCATCCTTTAAAATCTGTTGTAAAACGGGTAAATTATAGCAAAGTGTTTTTCCAGATGCTGTAGGTGTAACTGCAACAAAGCTTTTCTCCCCAGTCGCGGCCTGAAACGCATCATATTGGTGAGTGTATAATGAGGGAATTCCTCTGTTATCTAAGACGTTCCTTAATCGGAGATCTATTTCTTTTGGAAAAGCAACTGTTTCCCCTAACTTAGGTTGAATGGTGTGCCAATGGACGACTTGCTTTTGAAATTCTTTATCCTTACGTAGTGAATTAATAAGAGTTGGCAATGACTTTCTTACTTCCACTCTCGGTCACCTCAAATTCTAGATCTTATTTCTTTATAATAACGAATATACGTTCGGAAAGAAAGCAAAAAATTAAAAAAAGCAGAAAAAGTAGCTTCTGCTTTAGATCTAATGCTAATCGTTATTTAACTACAACTTGAAATATCCTAGAAGTACCTTTTTCGACATCCACAAGTGCTTCCTTCGTAAATGTTTGGACAATATCTCCATTTGTAATCACAATTGGGGATATTGTGCTGGCTGCTTTTTCTTTGATGAGGTCGAGATTACAGGTAAGGAGCGGATCTCCCACTTTTACTTTATCTCCTTCCTTTACATGCGCATCAAAGCCTTCACCATTCATTGAGACCGTTTCCAAGCCAATATGTAGTAAAATTTCCATTCCAGATTTTGATCGAATTCCAACTGCATGTTTAGTATGGAAAACTTGGATAATTTCACCATCAACTGGCGAAACGATTTCCCCATTAGTAGGCTCAATTGCCATCCCATCCCCCATCATCTTTTGAGAAAATACGGGATCAGGTACTTCGTCTATATTCATAAGCCTTCCACTTAGAGGGGCGTATATGATTTCTTCACTTACTTTATCTTCTTTTTTACCAAACAATTTTTTTAACATCTTTTTTCTCCTTCCAAACTTAATCTTGTTCAAAATTTACCCTACTTAAGGGATTTTAAACGTAAGAAGGATTTGTGGCAATTATTATTCATTGCTCTTCTTATTATTTTTAGTTCGATCTGTTTTAGAAGGTTTTCCGGTGAACTCTTTTCCAAACTCCATATTTGTTTTTTGTGGTTTATTAGGTTTCTTAGTCATTTTACATCCTCCCTTTCACTTTTTCTTATCCTGCACTTATCTATAAAAAAATATGTTGCTTCTATGCATCCATTTTTTTACGTGTAAGAAATAACTGTATTTTCTCCACACTAAACAATGGAGGTGTTATATAAGTGGAAAATAATCATAATTTGCCTGACTTTAAAGAAATGAGTGACCGAGTGATTGCTGACGCATCTGCTTCTCCTTCGCTTGTGATAAAAACAAATCTTGATACGACAGATACTGGCCAGCTTAATCCTTATGCAAGTAAGAATAAGGAATCCAAAGATTTTAAAAACTTTTTTAAGGAATGATTTGAAATGGATTTTACTTTAAGTTACCTAAGAGAAGCATTGTCAAACTATACGGACCGTAATGGAACGAGCCAAACTATTTATAAAAAGCTAGAAAGTGGGAATTTTTCATCTGAACGTGATTTTGTTTATCAATTGGATGAAGAAGAAATGAAATTTTTAAACGATGTTTTACCTGATGAGATTAAATATGCCTTTGAAGAGCAGGACTTCGTTCGAGGCAATCAACTAAATGAAGTGTATGAGTTACTTATCTAAAAGGAGATAGTGATGGCCAATTTTTCTACAAAAAAATACTCAAATACAAACAGTGATGATGTTAAGAGAGCCAACGCAAAGTCTGGTCTATCCTATAATGAAGTGAAGAATTTACTTGCTTTGGAGAATTTAAATAAAGAGCAAAAATGACCTCGATCGTTCATTTTTGCTCTTCTTTTCGGTGTTTTTTTGATTGATTTTGTTTCTTACTTGATGTGTTAAGTGACTCGAGTGATTGCTTAACCATTTGGTGAGTCGTTATCGCTGCACCCGCAGCAATTACTCCATTCGCAACGCCATTAACAGAAAATCCTAGTGTAAAGACACTTGCTATGATTCCGCAAAATAAAATAATCCAAATTATCATCCAATCTTCCACATTCGGTGTTTTCTTAAGTGCATAACCTAAAATCATTAATGCCGGCACGACAATAATGAGTTGTGGATTAACACTGACTTGATTGAATAGTTGATCAAGCATGACGAGTCCTCCAATCGTTACACTTTAAATATTGAGGTTACCCCTTTAAACAGGGATCCCATTTGATTAGCCGCACTCATCATCTGACCAGCTGTATCCATCATTTTATTAAAATCAAATTGTCCATCCTGCTTTTTAAATTGCCCAACTACCGTTTGGAATCCTGTTGTTGATTGTTTAAGTTGGGGCACCGGTTTAGGATACGGATTTGGATAAGGTATATAGTTCTGATAATATGATTGATTTGAATCAGGAGCAGTAAACTGCTGTTGTAAATTTGGTTGCTGATACATTTGTTGATATGGAAGATAATTTTGTTGCTGTTGATTCGTATTTTGATGATATAAAGGCATTGCATGATCGACTCCATACTGTGAATAAGATTGGTAGGGATGCGTAAAAGGATGTTGACTAGGTCTCCTACGTCGAGACCTTCCTCTTAAACTTTGACGTGTATGTCCATTGGAATTCACTTTTATAATCCTCCCCCTAGTTAGGTACACCTTTCATTTAATTTATGATTGTTTCGCCTATCCTGTGAATAAAGAAGCAGAGGGAATTTGTCATTTATTGTCGGAAGTCTCAATTTTTTAAAAATAATAAAACGCATACAACCCGTGGTAATATGAAGGAGAAGTTTTTACAAGGGGGATTAAAAATGGAAATGATGGCTCTAAAGGAAAAATTCTTACAGTTTAAAGACTATGAAGCGACAGATGCAAACGAACTACTGGATTTTACAAAGCTGTTGTATATGAATGGAGATTTGTCTATTTCTGAATTCCGTAAAATTGTAAAAAAGCTTGAAGAAGATGGCGCTTCAAACCCAGATCAGCTGCAAGTAACTTCGGGTAGTCATTCATAACATACATAACACATCTCTAAATGGTTCATATTAGATATTGAAGTTGAATCATGAGGAGGCATAGTAAAATGGGTAGAGGAAACAACTTTAATCATAAACAAAAAGGACATGAACCAACAAAGCCTAAAGTCGCTGCCAATGCTCCTGCTAAACATACAGCAGATGTTGAATACGCGATTGAAACTGTAGCTAAAGATGGAAATCGCCCTGTTACCATTAAGGTTGAAAAATAATTTAGATAATAAATAGGACCCTACTACGTTAAGTGAGGTCCTGTTTTTTATTAATTCCACTCACAATGCTTTCAATCACATACTGATTGGAGTGATGCATGTTTTTAAATCGCTGAACATTTGTATTTTTATAGTAAGACTGCAAGACAACTTGTTCGAAATTTTTAATCGTTGCATCTATTTGTGAAGGATGAATATATTTGGGTTTATTCTCGCGAATCCACCGGTCTGCTTGTACCTTCCACTCACTAGCAAGATCCATAATTAGTTCGAATGTTGGCTTGACCTCATCAAAAAATGAAACATCTTCTCGATTAAAGTCTGTTGAAAAACGCCTTAGGCATTCATCATTATGACGCAAAAGTTCCTCAGAACATGTAACAATATGACTTTCCATATTTTTTCACCTCTGCTGAACATCATATCAGAGCTTTTGAGAAATTTCACACTTTTCCTTATTTTTATTCCCCGATTGCCAAGAGAGTTTGAGAACTAGTTGTGTAATTCCCCTTTTTAAGCGTAACTGTATCTCTTTTATTTTCAGTTTGCAAGCATACAGAAAGGTCTTTTAGATGTTGGTCAATACTCTCAATTTGGTCAACAATTTGCTCTTCACCCTTTGATCTAGCATGAAGGCTTTTGTTAAATGTAGTTTCGAGAAATGAGAGCTCTTTTTCTAATTCCACTAATTTTTCAACAATCACTGACTTTTGAATAAGTTGGATCACATAAACTCCTCCCATCTAATACTGTAGATATTCTTTTTTTTCGGTCATTCACCTTCTCACTTGACAAAACTAGTTCTGATTCGTCAAAGAAAGTACAAACTATCTAAAATCAAACAATAACCGACAACTTCTAAGGCAGAACCGAATGTAAAACTGTTACTTTGCAAACACTATTATTAGGAGGTGTTATTATGGAAAAACAATCAAATAAAAAGCAACCAAAAGCGGAACAAGAAAAAAAGGGTGGGTTAGGTGATAAAAAGCTTGACGGACCAAATCGTCCATCAACCTAATTCTTTTGCAAGGACTTCGCTCCTTGCTTTTTTCTTCCCTTTTATTTATTTTTCCAATATTCTTCAATCGTTGTAAATAGATGTAATTGTTTTTTCTTTTGTTTATACCATTCTGTTATGTGATACGTATCTGGCTTCTTTTCTTTTCGAAACCATTTGGTTGTAGATTGACCATGAAACCAATCTCTTTGTACTTCGTCTAATAGATGTGTAACGATTGGATAGGTTGTTCTTAAAAAGGGGGTTTCTCTTTTACTCTTTTTGGGTATATATTGTTCGAAATCATACCGTGAGCCTGTATGTGTAATAATTCTTGAAAACAAGAGAAAGTCATCATAATATTCAGGATGAAAAAGTAACCATGCTAATCTTTTACCAAGTTGGATTCTTTTCGTAACGTTTTGAAAATCATAAACAGAAAAACCATACAATTCCCCCCTCATAGTAGGAAAGATGACGGTACTAAAGTGAAATTCATCTTGAAAAAAATAAGGGAAGGAATGAAAAACCTTTTTTATATAAAATTTGTTTTCAATTATCGGTTTTTGAATAACGTTTTGCTCATTTATAATTAAGGCAATCATTAATCTCTCTTTATCTTGGTATTCCCAAAAGTATTGCCATTCCTTAACCATAAATGTAGACACATGAAAGTGTATTAATAGGGAAAATAGAGGTTTGTTTTCCTTCTTTGATTGTTCATAGATTAATAATTGTGGGTAAGCATCAGCAAATATCCTCCAATTGGCTTTTTCATAAGTCATGAATAGTAAATGCCTCTTTTCGTTTGACAATGCCTTTCGAAACCAGGTACCTTGGAGGTCTGTCATACACCAGCCTGCATTACGAGAAACCATACTTGCGAGGAACGACCATTTGATTTCTAAGTTTCTTTCATAATAATTTTTATAAGCATATGTTCGAGAGATATTGTCGTAATTTCCTAACTGTGTCGTATTCTTTATATACGTGAGCAAATCTAAACTCTCAGCTTCAGGCTGCCATAACAAGTTTTTGGACTTACCATTATGCACAGAATCACCTCATTGTTTAGAGTCTCCCAAAGACTATTGAAGTACTCTGTAACAAAATCAAAACTTTTTAATCATTACTTTGTTGATTTTTTTGATATGATAGGTATTAGTTTCACTGAGGAGGGAAGAAATGATCTTTCGTTATCCCAACGGAAAGGCTTATCAACCAATAGCATCGACACAACAAAAAAAGCAACAATCCATTACATATAGCAATCGCGGTATGACATTAGAGGATGATTTAAATGAAACAAATCGCTATTATCTTGAAAATCAAGTAGCAGTTATTCATAAAAAACCAACGCCTGTACAAATTGTCAACGTGGATTACCCGAGGCGAAGTGCCGCTGTGATTAAAGAAGCCTATTTTAAGCAATCTTCAACAACCGATTATAACGGCATTTACAAAGGTCGATACATCGACTTTGAAGCAAAGGAAACCAAAAACAAAACTTCTTTTCCATTACAAAATTTTCATAAACATCAAATTCACCACATGAAAAGTGTCTTAAAACATGGTGGAATAAGCTTTGTAATACTATCTATGTTAAATGAATTTTATTACCTTGAAGCTGTTCATTTATTGGAGTTCTGGGACCGTAAAGAAACAGGTGGCCGAAAATCAATTTCCTATTCAGAGTTAGAATTAGTTGCACATAAAATCCCTCTTGGCTATCAGCCTCGGATTGATTATATTAAAATAATTGAAGAGCTTTTTTTCAGCTGAGCTGAAAAAGTGTACATTTGCTTTATACCCTGAGGAGATGCTTGCGTTCTCCATCAGTTAAAGTGATGAAAGGTTGGAATAAACATGTCAGATCAATATAAAAGTCGTGAGGAACGAAAAAAAGCACTAGCTGCCAATAAGCCTAAACGAAAGAAAAAACCGGATTCAAGTCCGTTATGGAAGAAAATTTTACTCGCTGTATTAGCAATTGGTGTCGTTGGTATGATTGCTGGTGGCGTAACATTTGCAGTATTAATTTCAGGTGCGCCTCCACTTGACGACAAGAAGCTGAAGGACTCTTTTTCATCAAAGATTTATGATGTGAATGGTGATGAGATTACCGAAGTAGGTCAGGAAAAACGAATCTATGTACCCTATGATGAAATACCAGAAGTACTCGAGCAGGCCGTATTGGCAACTGAGGATACGCGTTTTTATGAGCATAATGGCGTCGATTTTATCCGTATTGGTGGTGCCTTCATTGCAAACGTACAAGAAGGCTTTGGTGCCGAGGGTGGTAGTACAATTACTCAACAGGTTATAAAAAACTCTCTTCTTAGCACTGAAAAAACAATTACCCGTAAAGTACAAGAATTATGGTTGGCGTTTCAATTAGAACAAAAGTATTCAAAACAAGAAATCTTAGAAATGTATTTAAATAAAATATACTTCCCTGGTAATACCTATGGAGTAGCAAAAGCTGCTGAATCACTTTATGGAAAAGAAAATCTTAAAGAATTGGAACTACATGAGGCGGCAATGTTAGCTGGCTTACCACAAAGTCCTAATAACTATAACCCTAGAACGAATCCTGAATTAGCTGAAAAACGACGGAACACAGTCTTAAATCTAATGGCCAAAAACGGATTTATCACAACAGAGGAAGCGGAAGCAGCTAAGCAAACGTCTGTTACAGCTACCTTAGTGGAACCAAAAGAAAAAGCAAACCCATTTCATGCATTTGTAGAAGAAGTTATTGAAGAAGTCAAAGATAAGACGGATATTGATGTTGGATCAGCTGGTTTAGAAATTTATACAACACTTGATCCTGCAGCACAAGAGCATGTAGAAAATGTCTTAAACGGTGATTTAATTAGCTATCCTGATGAGAACTTCCAAGCTGGTGTAGCGCTTATTGATACAAAATCAGGTGAAATTCGTGCAATTGGCGGAGGAATTAACCAGCCAGTTGGTGGTTATAACTTTGCTACAGATAGTAGACGTCAGCCTGGTTCAGCAATTAAGCCTGTTCTCGATTATGGTCCAGCAATTGAACATCTGAAATGGTCCACTTTTCACCCAATTGTTGATGAACCTTATAATTACTCTGATACAGATAGTACGCCAATTCGAAACTATGATCGAAATTATAAAGGGCAAATGTCCATTCGAACAGCACTTGCAGATTCTAGAAACGTCCCTGCAGTTAAAGCTTTACAAGAAGTTGGGTTAGATAAAGCTCAGGCCTTTGCTCAAGGTCTTGGTATTCCATTAGAAAAAATCTACGAATCATATGCACTGGGAGGATTTGATTATGGAGTCTCCCCTCTTCAGATGGCAGGTGCATTTAGTGCATTCGGAAATAATGGGCTTTATATTGAGCCACATGCTGTAAAAAAAGTTGTATTAAGTGATGGGACCGAGGTCAACTTAGCGCCGGAAGCTGATGTGGCGATGAGTGATTATACGGCCTTCATGATTACGGATATGATGATTTCTGTCGTTCAATCCGGGACTGGAACTGCTGCTCAAGTACCTGGCGTAACGGTTGCAGGGAAAACAGGAACAACAAATTTCACTGCAGAAGATCAGCAAAAATACAACATCCCAAATGGTGCGGCCAAAGATAGCTGGTTTGTTGGCTATAATCCTAATTATACGGCTGCAGTTTGGACTGGGTATCCAACCATAAAAAAAGATGAGAAATCTTACTTAGAAGGAAGAGAAGAACAAGGTCTTTCACGAGCAATTTTTAAAGAAGTTTTTTCTGAAATTGCCAAGGGCGATAATTCTGATTTCAAGCAACCAAAAAGTGTTGTTCAAGTTGCTGTAGAAAAAGGGTCAAGTGAACCACTCAGATCAAGCAAGTTTACACCAAAGGATCAAATCGCTTATGAATATTTCGTTAAAGGAACAGAGCCTTCAAAAGAATCTAAGAAATATCAAAAGCTTGATAAACCAGGAAATCTACAAATTAATTATGATCAAGAAAGCAATGCCATTTCACTTAAGTGGAATTATAATAAGGAGCTACTCGAAAATATTTCTTTTGAGGTAAGTCAATCGATTGATGAAGGACCCTATCAGGTTATAACAAAATCAAAAGACCTGGCTCTTACGCTACCAGATGTAATACCAGGAGCTATATACAAGTTCCAAGTAATCGCTGTTAGTGATGAAGACGGGGAAAACCAAAGTGACCCTTCTGCCACTTTACTAGAAGTACCAGAAGCTATTGAGGAGGAAACTCCCGAACTCCCTGTACCTGGTGAAGGTGATGAGGAAGATAAGGATAAGGGTAAGGATAAGGGTAACGACGATAATGTAGAGGATGAGGAAGAAATTGATCCACTCGATCCACTCGATCCTCTCGATTCTGTTGACGATGATGAAGGCAATCAGAATGGTAACGGTAACGGTAACGGCAATGGAAATCGTGATGAAGATGAAGAAGACGATCAAAACGAGCCATCAGACGGTGGCGATGAGTCAGAGAATATCGAATAAAGGGATTTTTAAGAAGCGCTATAGTTTTCAAGTAAAATGTTTAAAACCCGAACATCATATGATGTTCGGGTTTTTAGTGCTTTTTTAAATTTGCAATGGCTGCTTGTTTGTAGAATAGCTTACTTATTTCTTCACCTAATTGCTGAAGTTGAATAAATGAATGGTATCGAGCTGGATTTTGAAGGATAAATAATAGTCTTTCCTCGCAGTTGACCGGCTTAAGTGTTAATTTTTTAAATCCTAAGTCTTCTCTATTTAAACTGTTGACGTGCTGTTTATTTATCCAGTATAAACCAAGTAAAAAAAATGAGATGGCTTGAATTATTTTATCTTTGTCATTTATCATTTTTTTACGTTTTAATAGGTGCTTTAAACCATCACTAACTCTGTTAAACTTTTCAAATACAATCGGTACATAAACTTCTGGTCTCTCCCAGGGCTTTTCTTTATCTAGAATTCCTGCCTCGAATCTCATGTCGAAGTAAAAAGGATCATTTAAAAGAATCGCTGAAATTGAATCTTCTGAAGGCTCTTCTTTCCATAGAGTCTCTCTTTCAAAAAAAGGTTCAAATCTGAATGCTGCGGGAATTTCATATGGAACTGTTTTTTGTTTATTTTCCATGTACCATATGTCCCTTCTTCATTCTTTTTTGGCCTTCTCTACATAGATGCAATAGCGGACAAACTTCACATTTTGGTGCTTGTGCTTTACAATGATACCTACCAAAAAAGATAAGCCGATGATGAGTGAGTGACCACTCGTCTTTTGGTATTTTTCGCATAAGTGTTTTTTCTACCTCTAAAACAGAATCCTTCCACTTACAAATTCCTAATCGTTTGCTCACTCTTTCAACATGAGTATCGACAGCAATTGCCGGAACTCCAAATGCCACAGATACGACTACGTTTGCTGTTTTCCTACCTACGCCAGCTAGTTTCGTTAGCTCTGAATGTTCTCTAGGAACATTGCCTCCATAGTCTGATAGCAATGTCACGCATAAACTTTGAATGTTTTTCGCTTTGTTTCGAAACAATCCAATTGATTTAATGTCAGTTTGTAGTTCTTCTTGTGACACTGCTAAATAGTCCTCAGGCGTTTTATATTTCTCAAACAAGGTTTTGGTTACTTTATTTACAAGTACATCCGTACATTGTGCTGAAAGTGCCACTGCAATGACTAACTCAAAAGGATTTGAATGTGTTAATTCACAATGTGCATCGGGAAACAACTCGCCCATTCTATCTAAAGTTTCTCGGATTTGAATTTTTGTTAGCATATTATCACCTATTTAGTATTATTTCTATCAAAAAAAAGAGAGTAAAAACTACTCTCCCTAACTTTCAAGCCAATTGTAAAACGGGACTTTTCTTTGATAATCTGTTTCGCTTTGTTCTTGAGAAGATCCGTTACCCTTTTGTTGTTGACGAAATTTTTTCGAATAATTTCGAGCTTGCTCAATTGTTCGGATTCCGTTCTTTCTCCACTCAAAAAGAATTCGATCAATGTACCTAAAGTTTAATTTGCCTGACATCACAGATTCTCTTAATGCAGCTTTAATAATAACAGGGTCATAGTCTTCCTGATCAATCCATATCGTTAAGGTTTCACATTCAAATGGAGATAATGGCCGACCAAATTCATTTTCAAAAACTGTATAAAGACTTTGCTCTTCTTCAAGGTTCTTCGTCTTTTTTTCATCTTGCATGAGAAAGGAATACAGTTTTTCCCATAGTGGTTTTAACGAATACATTTCATAAAGAATCGCATTCTGCTCTAGTTCTTCTATATGGAGAAAACCTCTTTGAAGTAGGCTGCGTAACACAGATGTACATGTTGATGTCGTAATCGACATATATTCGGATAGTTCAGTCGGAGTTGGAAAATGGTTCCCATTTTCTTTGAATTTCTTCACTTGTATCAAAACCATTAGCTCTTCTTCAGTAATGCCTAGCCTTGAATAATAATTAAGGAGTATACCTGGAATCGATACATTTCCACTTTCTTGTAAAAAAACAAATTGTTCTATATTCATCGAACACACCTCTAAACTAGTATAACATGAACACCATTTTCGATGTAATCATTCATTCAAAAGGATACTATTTCCTGATTCAAAAGCGTTGGAGCTGGTCTTGCGAAACGCTTACTGTGTCTTAGAATTATATAAATTCTGCTGATAGTAAAAAAAGCCTCCAAAGGAGACTTTTTTCATTAAGGGTAAAGTCTGTTCAATAAACGTGGAAATGGAATAGATTCGCGAACATGCTCTACTCCACTCATCCATGCAACAGTTCGTTCAAGGCCTAAACCGAAGCCTGAGTGTGGCACTGAACCATATTCACGTAATTGCACATACCATTTATATGCATCCATCTCTAAGCCATGCTCTTTCAGACGTTGTTTTAAAAGCTCGGCATCATGTATACGTTGTGAGCCTCCAATAATCTCTCCATAGCCCTCAGGAGCAATCAAGTCTGCACAAAGCACAACATCTTCACGTGTGGCATCTGGTTGCATGTAGAACGGCTTTAAGCTTGTTGGATAATGGGTAATAAATACCGGCTTATCGTAAGCTTCAGCAATTGCCGTCTCGTGTGGGGAACCGAAATCATCACCCCATTTGATTTCATCAAATCCCTTTTCATGTAGAAAAGAAATTGCATCATCATACGATATACGAGGAAAAGGAGCCTTGATTTTTTCAAGGACAGATGTATCTCTTCCTAATGTTTTTAATTCTAATGAGCAATTTTCGAGAACACTTTGTACGATGTAGGAAACGTATTGTTCCTGTACGTTTAAGTTATCTTCGAAATCATAGAACGCCATCTCTGGCTCGATCATCCAAAATTCGATTAAATGACGACGTGTCTTCGATTTTTCGGCTCGAAAGGTTGGACCAAAAGAAAAGACTTTTCCGAGTGCCATCGCAGCTGCTTCCATGTACAACTGTCCACTTTGTGAAAGATACGCATCTTCATCAAAATACTTTGTATGAAAAAGCTCAGATGTTCCTTCTGGTGCACTACCAGTTAAGATTGGAGGATCAACTTTTACGAAACCTTCTTTATTAAAAAATTCATATGTCGCACGAATGATTTCATTTCTAATTTTCATTACAGAATGCTGGCGTTTTGAACGCAACCATAAATGACGGTGGTCCATTAAGAACTCTGTGCCATGCTCTTTTGGCGTAATCGGATAATCGACAGACTCATGAATCACGTTTATATTTGTTACACCTAACTCATAACCAAATGGTGAGCGCTCGTCTTCTCGAACAATTCCTGAAACATATAACGAAGATTCTTGCGTAATCGACTTTGCTTTTTGAAAGATTTCTTCTTCAACTTCTGCTTTTACGACAACTCCTTGGATAAACCCTGTTCCATCTCTTAGTTGAAGAAAAGCAATCTTTCCACTTGAACGCTTATTAGCAATCCAAGCACCAATCGTTACTTCATGCCCAACAAACTTCCCTACTTCTGCAATCGTTGTTTTCACTTAATATTTCCCTCCAGAAACTTACACTGTGTCTAATTATGTAGATAAATTTTATTATACGTTTTTTAGGTTTGTGTATCAAGGACAAAAGCGCAAGCGCCTTGAACAGCCCCGACAAGCATAAGGCGATTCTAAATAGAAGGCGTTCTTTGCCTTCAATTTAGAATTGACTTATGACCTCGAGGGGCTAGGCGCTGGAGCTGGATTTAGAAACGCAGACTTAGTATCAAATTTTATACTTTCTTATATGTGAACAAAAGCGCGGGGCGCAATATCTATCATAAAAAAAACAAAAGTGAGAAAATCCACTTTTGTTTTTACCTGTTATTTTTTATGTTCAAGAACAAATTGGTGAATTCGTTCTATTGCTTCTTCAAGGGTAGGTAATGACGTTGCATAGGATAAACGAATATTATCATTCGTACCAAAGCCTGAACCTGGAACAACTGCTACTTTTGCTTTTTCTAGTAATGCAGTTGAGAAATCATCCACATTGTTGTAACCTGTGAGGATCGCTGCCTCTTTCACATTTGGAAAAAGGTAAAACGCACCTTGTGGCTTAATACAAGTAAAGCCTGGAATTCGGGTAAGCTTATCGTATACAATGTTCAAGCGTTCCTCAAATGCCACTCTCATCATTTCTACAGGCTCTTGTGTTTCATTATAAGCAGCAATTGAAGCAAATTGAGCAATAGATGTAGGGTTTGATGTACTATGACTTGCAAGATTTGTCATGGCTGAGATAATACTTTTATCTCCTGCAGCATAACCAATTCTCCAACCTGTCATCGAATGAGACTTCGAGACACCGTTAATAATAATTGTTTGAGCTTTTAATGCTGGTGAAAGCTCTGCAATTGATACATGTTGATTTCCATCATATAAAAGTTTTTCATAAATTTCATCTGATACAATTAAAATGCCCTGGTTTAAACATACTTCACCAAGTGCTAAAAGTTCGCTTTTTGAATAAATCATTCCCGTTGGATTACTTGGAGAGTTTAGAATGACTGCCTTTGTTTTTTCCGTAATTGATTGTTTTAGTTGCTCAGGAGTGATCTTATAGTCATTTTTTTCGAAGCCCTCGACATAAACTGGTACTCCACCTGCAAGTTTAACTTGTTCTGGATAACTAACCCAATAAGGTGTTGGGATAATTACTTCATCATTTTCATTTAATAGGACTTGAAAAAGTGTATAAAGGGCATGTTTAGCGCCTGAGCAGACGATAATTTCCTTTGGAGTATAATCAATGCCCTGGTCCCGTTTAAATTTTCCAATAATCGCTTCTTTTAATGAAGCTAGACCATCTGAAGGTGTATATTTTGTATGTCCTTCGTTCATGGCATTAACCGCAGCATCTAAAATATGTTGAGGCGTATTAAAGTCTGGTTCTCCCGCTCCTAAACCAATTACATCATGGCCTGCTGCTTTTAGTTCTTTTGCTTTTGCTGTGATTGCAAGAGTACTTGATGGAGTTAAGGCCTCGACTCTTTGTGCTAGTTTCACGTCAATTCCCCCTAATTCTGAATAGCCATATGTTTGTTGATTTCCCCGTCATAAAAATTGACATAGTCATATGTAAAACGACCCGCTTCATCAATATATTTTATTTCCCAAATAGGAATATTTTCATCCATCCCTAATTGAACACTTTTGATTTTTTCTGGGCTATATTGTTGTTGAACGGTTTTAAGTGCTTGCGCTTCGTTGATCCCATTTTTTTCCTTCTTGATCAGTACCTTTTCCCCGTCTTGTTGTGGAACCCACACATAAACCTTTTCGTTATTTTCATTTGTTCCAGTCACGATATGATATTGCAATGTTCCGTTAAACGTCTCAACTTTTTCAACAAGGGTTAAATTTCCACGTTTCTTTGCAAGTTCAGCAGATTTATTGTGACCTTCTGAGTATTGGCTTCTTGCTGTTTGATAGGTAGTTGTAAAAAACCAAATCACAATGATAAACAAAATACTCAAGGCTATTAGCCCTTTAACAGTTTTTCTCATCGTAAGCCTACGTTCGATAAATCGTAAATATCGCTTTATTTTTATTATTACCTTCTAGAGCTAGTCCAAACATAAGGTCATTTCGTTTCAGTGTTCGATTTAGCATATCAACAATTTTATATAAGTCGTCTGTGTGGTCAACAGTAATTGTTGATAATACTTCTATCTTACTTTCCATAACAACTTCCTCCTACCAAAAACAAATATTGTAACTTATATGAGAGCAAACCATGGACACACTATTATTACAACAAGTTTTTGTTGTAAGTATCTTGTACCCATTATAACGGTTAATACCTGTGAAGTACAAAATAAATTTCTCTTACTCCACACCATTCGCCTGTGTGAAAACACAGGCATTTTTTAAATCTAATCACTACTATTTCAGTGTCCATTCTTCGATTATATGTGTTAATTGGTGCATTGGTTTTTCCTGTATTTCAATCTCTGGAATTGATGTTAAAAAGTGTTTTCCGTATTTTGTTGATGTAATTCGTTTATCAAAAACAAACAACAGGCCTTTGTCACTTTCAGATCGAATGAGCCGCCCAAATCCTTGTTTAAAGCGTAGTATTGCTTCAGGGAGCGAATAATAATAAAATGGATTCTCCCCTTTTTGTTCAATTACCTCACATTTAGCAGATAGAATTGGATCATCTGGTGAAGAAAAAGGTAATCTCACCATTATTAAAGACGTTAACTCATTTCCAGGAAAATCAACACCTTCCCAAAAACTATTCGTTCCAAGAAGAATGGCTTTGTCAAACTGACGAAAGTTTTTTGTTAGCTTTGATCGACTGCCACTACTTGTCCCTTGCCCCATAATCATAAAATCATCCAACGTTTCATCTTCTTTTAAGAGCTGATACGTTTTTTTAAGCATTTCGTAGGAAGTAAACAATACAAGCAGTTTTCCCATTGTTATTTGAGCAATTGTTCCTATATTCGCTACAACTGAATAAATATATTCATCGGTTGATACATCATTGATTGCTGGCATATCACTTGGTATCAAAAGTTTAACTTGTTCTTTGTAATTATAAGGAGACTTCAACAAGGTTTGCTTTGGATAAAAATCAGTTAGTCCAATATTTTCAATAAGATAGTGAAACGCTCCCTTAACTGTTAATGTTGCGGACGTTAAAATGACACTGTTATAATTTGCAAAAAATAAATCAGCTAAATATTCTGCAACAGAAACGGGTTGTGCATACAGAGAAACTGCATTTTTTGCACCCTTCGATTCAATCTCAATCCAAGTTACGATATTTTCATCAACTTGTAGAAATAGTGACTGAAATGTATCATGACAAGCATTAAAAAAAGCTAATACATCACAATACTCTTCGAAGGAAATTTTATCTAAACGATTGAGTTTATCCTTGTTTTCATTGAGAAAACGAAGGTGAGCACTTGAAGAGTTTTTCAGATCTATTAAACAAAAATTTAAGCGTCTGACTAATTCAAGCAAAGCATCCCAAGCACGGTTTTGTTCCTGATCTGTTTGAAATCGATAGGAAACACGGTTAGAAGCTGGCTTTTTTTTTCGTTTAAGTACATACCCGTGCAGAGAAGTAAAAAAAGAATTACAATCTTCTTGAAAAGTATTTAAAATCACTTCCATCGCTAGAAAATCATCTTGAAATGATCTATTTACCTTTTTGGTTAGATTCAACACTTTCGTTAACAATCCATCGGTCAGTAAGGTTCCTAGACGATTAAGATGAATATGAATCGATACATATTGAAGACGTTTCCCTAAATGATTACTTGCTACACGTTCAAGATGATGTGCTTCATCAACAATGATTTGATCAAAGTCCGGAAGAAATTCTTGACCTCTAGCTAAATGTGAGAGAATCATCGCATGATTTGTAACAATAATATTTGCTGATTTGGACTTTTCTCTCGCGTAACGATAAAAACACTGATTATTGTAAGGGTTTTTTTCACTATTTGATGAAGAATCATAATTAAGACGATTCCATAACATTTTCCCGCCCGAAGGTAGATTTAATTCATCAACATCCCCTGTTTCCGTCTCGGTTAACCAAATAAGAATTTGTGCTTTGGTTAATAGAAAATCATAGTTGTCGTCCTTCTCCAATAGAGAGTGTTCAAATTTTTGCAAGCATAAATAATGTTTTTGGCCTTTAAGCATTGCTATGTAAAAACGTTGTGGTATAGCTTTCTCTAAAAACGGAAGATCCCGATCCATCATTTGTGTTTGTAGATTTGTTGTATACGTACTAATTACAACAGGTTGATTATTTTTCAACGAATAATGAATGGCTGATACTAAATAAGCTAACGTTTTCCCTGTACCTGTTCCAGCCTCAATTATCGCATGTTGATGGGTGATAAAAGCATCCATAATTTCATCAGCCATTTGTAATTGTTGAGACCTAACCACATATGATGGAAAGATTTTGGTCAGTGATCCGTTTTCACTTAATAGCGACTTAGTGAAGTCTTTAAAGCTACCGACGTCTTCTGCTTGCTCTCTCTCAATTTGAGGGAGTTTCTTCTTTTTGAGAGCTAAAGATTTAATGATCTCAATATCTGACTTTACGGTGGAATCGTTAAGTGATTCTTCTTTATTAGAGATAAGTGCTTCTAAATGATCTCCAATATCACTGATAAACGATCGTGAAAGTTTACTTAAATATTGTAAAGTAATTGAGGGTAGTTTTGATAGCTTAATAAAGATATGTAATAACAATAGCGCGGTAACTTCTGCATCGCTATCGGCTCGATGAGGATTTAAGTGTTGAATTTCTAGCTCATCACATAGCTCACTTAATTTAAAACTTCTTGCAGTTGGAAGAGTAATTCTCGAAAGCTCGACTGTGTCTAAAATAGGACCAGTAAATGATGAGTATCCACATCGTTGTAATTCTTCTTGTAAAAAGGATAGATCAAAGTAGACGTTATGAGCAACGAAATAAGCATCCTCCAGTAAAGAGACAATATTTTCAGCAATTTCCTCAAAAGCCGGCGCATCTTGTACCATCTCATTTGAAATTCCTGTTAATTGTTCAATAAATGGTGGGATACTTTGCATCGGATTAACAAAACTCATATATCTGTCAACGATATTACCATCTTGAATTACAACTGCTGCTATTTGAATAATTTTATCCCCTCTTTTCGGGGCATTACCGGTCGTTTCTATATCAATCACTACAAATCGTTGCTTCATCATTTAAGACACCTCGACTTACTTGGAAACATTGCTAGAACTATTTTAACACTTTATTGGGTTTTCAAGAAGAAGACAAATAAAAAGGGGCCAACTTTTTTAAAGTTTAGACCCCTTTATACTCGAAAAGTTTAGTTTACATAATTGTCGCCGCAGGTTCCTGCCCTAGAATTTCAACTATTTTATTATCTTCATCCATAATTGCTACTTTTGGCTTGTGGATGTGGATTTTTTCTTCTGGAATTAAGGTATAGGTTAAAATAATGACAACATCGCCTTCTTGAACAAGTCTGGCTGCTGCACCATTTAAACAAACTACTCCTGTGCCTCGTTCGCCAGGTATAATGTAGGTTTCAAATCTAGCGCCATTATTATTGTTTACGATTTGAACCTTTTCATTAGTCACCATTCCTACTGCATCAATAATATCTTCATCAATTGTAATACTTCCAACATAATTTAGATTTGCCTCTGTTACACGAGCACGATGAATTTTAGCATTTAACATTGTACGAAACATGTTAATCTCTCCTCCAAAGAAAATGGAATCTATTATAAAGAAATAAAAAGAATTAGTCGATAATGTGGTAACTTGTCGATATTTAACTCCTACGTGGCTATTAAATATCAATCGTAATATTATCAATAAGTCGGACTTTTGTAAACTTCAATGCAACTGCAATGATCAGTTTACCAGATATTACCTCATGATTTATTAATTCTGGATAAGATAGTACCTCAACATAATCAATTTTTCCTGATGTATGCTGCATTATATAGGAAGACACTTCATCGACAATTTTTTGTTTTGTTCTTTCTCCTTGAAGCACTAATTCTTTACCAATGAGTAGGCCTTTATAAATAGCTGGTGCTTGAGATCGTTCGGATGAAGTTAAATATACATTTCTAGAACTCTTGGCCAGTCCATCTTCTTCACGTATTGTATCGACTGGTACAATTTTTAATGGAAAATGAAACTGCTCTACTAATCCATGCACAACAGCCACTTGTTGAGCGTCTTTCATTCCGAAGTATGCTGAAGTCGGCTGAACTAGATGGAATAGCTTAGTCAGTACAGTCGCAACACCATCAAAATGACCTACTCTTGTTTTTCCACAAAGCACATTTATACGATCATGAACTCTAACAGTGTATGAAGGTTCTCCTTGATACATTTCCTCCGCACTCGGTGCAAAGATTAGATCAACTTTTGCTAACCTTGCTAGTTCTTTGTCTTTTTCCAAATTACGTGGATATGAATCAAAGTCTTCATTCGGACCAAATTGAAGTGGGTTCACAAAAATACTTAATACAACAATTTCATTTTCTGCTCTAGCTTGAGCTAATAATTTCAGATGTCCTTCATGAAGAAATCCCATTGTAGGAACAAAACCAATCGTTTTATCTCCTGCTTGGTGCTGTGAAATTTCTTGTTTTAATTGAAAGACAGTTGTGACAATTTTCATCCTTTATTTCCCCCGTATAAGCCATGAAGTTCTTCTTCCTTCATTGAAAAAGTATGTCTTTCTTCAGGAAAAGAACGAAATTTCACTTCACTAACATATTGTTGGATTGCCCCTTCAATTGTTTCACTAACGTTTACATATTGCTTAACAAATTTAGGTACACGGTCAACACCATAACCAACTATATCGTGAAAAACTAACACCTGACCATCTGTGCTAACACCTGCACCAATTCCGATCGTAGGTATATCTAATTGATTCGTAAGTTCTTCAGAAAGTTGTCTAGGAACACATTCTAATACTAGTGCGATTGCACCTGCTTTTTGACAGGCATGTGCATCTGCAAGTAGCCTTTTTGCTGATTCTACATCTTTTCCTTGTACTTTATAACCACCTAACACACCTACTGATTGTGGAGTTAATCCTAAATGAGCAACAACTGGGATACCACCATTTGTAAGCGCTTCAATTAATTCGGTTACTTCATTAGCACCTTCAACCTTTACTGCATCAGCACCTGCTTCTTGCATCAGTCGTGCAGCATTTTGTAAGCTTAAAGACTTTGAAATATGATAAGACATGAATGGCATATCAGTGACAACAAATGTATTTTTCGCACCACGCTTCACGGCTTTCGTGTGATGAATCATATCTTCGATCGTTACAGGAATTGTCGAATCATATCCTAACACGACCATACCTAAAGAGTCTCCAACTAAGATCATATCAACATCAGCACGTTCAGCAAGCTTAGCTGTCGGGTAATCGTAAGCGGTTAACATTACTATAGGCTCATTGTTTTTCTTCATTTTCATAAAATCTAATCTTGTTTTCATTTTTTCCCCTCCTAATTGGTAGAGGAGATGAGATAACCGAAGAAATCAGTGATAATGATCGTAAAAGAACATGAAAAATCCTTCTTTACGACACAGAAAGAAGGATTGTAAATGACATCATTAATCGGTTTTCATCCCTCTGTCCTAGTCCTTTTTTTGGATCAAGGCAGAATTAATTTTATGATTATTCTATTAAAAAACTGTAAACGTAACTGACTGAAGGTGTAGTTCACTTTGATACTACCCAATCGAAGTATATCAAATAAAATAAAAAATTTCCATAAATTATTGCTAATTAACCAGCTGTTATGCTTCTATTTTTTATTAAAGAGCGAACAATTTTAGGAAAAGTCACGATTTTACTTCAATATCTGCAGAATAAATTTTTTCAATGTTGCCCGATTCTGTTTCTAGTAATAAAACGCCGTCTTCATTAATTCCGATTGCTTTACCTGTTAATGATCCATGGAGAGTTCTTGCCACTACCGTTTTATTTAAACTAATCGCATAGCTCTCCCAGAGTAATTTGATCGGCTTAAACCCTTTTGATAGATATAGGTTATATAACACTTCAAATTTAAGTAGAATTTGCTGAATCAACTCAGCGCGATCAGCTTTCTCACCAGCTTCAATTGCAATTGAAGTAGCTATATCTTGTAGATCTGTTGGAAAGTGATCTTGATCATGATTCACATTTATTCCCATACCAATAATGACAGAGTGTACGCGATCCGCTTCGGCTTGGAGTTCTGTTAATATACCGACTAGCTTTTTCCCATTAACTAATATGTCATTAGGCCATTTAATATCAGGCTTTAGTGTGGTCACTTCTTCAATCGCTTGAACGATCGCAACAGCAGCTAAAAGTGTAAGCTGTGGTGTCTGACTAAGCGGAATTTGAGGACGAAGAATTAAGCTCATCCAAATTCCAGTGTGCTTTGGGGAGTACCAAACTCTTGAAAGTCTTCCTCTCCCACTGGATTGTTGTTCACTCACAACAATTGTTCCTTCCTCGGCACCTTCACTTGCCAAATTATGAGCAATTTTTTGAGTTGACGTGACTTCTTCTTCAAAATGAATATGTCTTCCCATAAAAGAAGTAGTTAAACCTAACTGAATTTCGTTGCTGCTAATTTTATCTGGCTTTTTAGTAATCCGATAGCCTATTCTTCGAACTGCGTCCAATTCATAGCCTTCTTTACGTAGTTCTTCAATGTGTTTCCAGACAGCCGTCCTGGAACATCCTAGATATTCGCTTATTTTTTGACCAGAAAGGTACTCACCTTCCGCTTTTGAAAAAGCATCTAATAATTTGGATCGAAGTCCTGTTTGCACGTCAAAAGCCACTCCTTCATTGCTTGCTTTTCATTTTCGAGCTCACCATCAATGACCTTCTTCTCAAGAATTGCTAAAACCTTTGAAATCCATGGACCTGGTTTTTGATTGATAACTTTAACAATATCATTTCCTGATACAGCGAGCTGATCACGTGCCTTTATAGGTAAATTGTTGTACAAGGTTTCTAACCCCATCAGCTGATCGTTATTATCTGTTCTTAAGCTTAGTGTTAACCGCACTCTTTCCACTTGCATTGCGGTAATTAACCCTGCCTGATAAAGTGTTAAGCTTGTCCAGTCAGTATGTCTCAAGTTATGTAAGAGAGCCACATTTTTAACGACAGATTGAATAAGTTTAGATGGCAGCTTCCACTCTTTTAAAAATAAATCGATTGACTCAATCTCCATATGATGAACAAACATTGTCCACTGCTCTTCTCTACTTTTTAACATAGAAAGATTATATTGACTAAATCTCAGTAATTGAGTTCTTTTAGAGTCAAGACCTGGAAGATAAACGTAGACTCTTGTGTCAATCATGATTTGCAATGCTTTCTGATGATGGACACCAGAAAGCATTTTCTCAAATTCAACGGTCTTTCTTTCGGTTGAAATGTTCTTTAATAAAGATACATTTTGAATAATGGCGGTTTTAGTGTCTCCATTCAGTGAGAATTGAAGCTGACTCACAAATCGAATCGCTCTTAACATTCGTAATGCATCCTCTGAAAATCGTTCCGATGCTTTTCCAACTGTTTGGATCATTCTATCGTTCAAATGTTGCTGTCCGTCAAAATAGTCATAAAGATTTCCGTCGATATCCATTGCCATTGAGTTGATCGTAAAATCACGGCGGCGTAAATCTTCCTTTAATGAGCTAATAAATGTTACTTGGCTAGGTCTTCTAAAGTCTTCATAAGCGGATTCAGTACGGAAGGTTGTCACTTCGTATGATCGTTTATTATGCAGTACGATAATGGTTCCATGTTCTGCTCCTACATCAATCGTTTTTTCAAAAAGCTGCTGAATGATTGCAGGTTTAGCAGACGTTGCAATGTCCAGATCACCAATTTCTCGATTTAATAGGAGATCTCTTACAGCACCTCCAACAAAATAAGCTTGATATCCAGCTTCATGCAGTTTTTCTAGAATGGGCTTTGCTTCTCGGAAAAGAGTTTCCATTTGCATGGCTCCTTATTTTAGTAAATCGTAATACAAGGCTTCATATTGTGAAACAATTTTCTCCGAATGGAAGGTCTGTTTCGCTGTTAGGATGGCATTTTCCGACATTGTTTTATGCAGTTCATGGTTTGATAGAATTTCAATTCCCTTTGCAGATATTGATTCAATATCGCCTACCTCACATAAATATCCATTTTTCCCATCTTCAATAACTTCCGGAATTCCGCCAGTATTTGTTCCAATACATGGAACTCCACATGCCATTGCCTCTAAAAGGACGAGCCCGAAGCTTTCCTTTTCAGATAGTAGTAGTTTCAGGTCGCTAATTGAATACAATTCCTCGATGTTATCCTGCTTTCCGAGAAAAAGAACATGATTATTTAACCCTAATTGTTTTACTAGTCTTGAAACTGCCGTCATTTCAGGTCCGTCACCAACAAGTAACAGCTTTACAGGAATTTGTTTTTGTATTTGGTGAAAAGAATAGATTACATCTTCAACACGCTTCACTTTTCTAAAATTTGATACATGTATTAAGATTTTTTCATCTTCTTGTATTCCGTATTCTCTTTTTAAGGAGCTAGTCTCTTTTTTGTAATAGATCCGTTCGTCAATAAAATTATATACTGTGTCGATTTCTTTATTAGGACTAAGTAAATCATAGGTTTGCCGGACGAGAGAATTCGAAACAGCGGTAACTTTATCTGAGGACTCTATTCCAAAGCGAATCATTTCAGACAGGGATTGATCATAGCCGAGGACAGTAATATCAGTTCCATGCAGCGTAGTGACAATCTTCAAATCCCCTCCTACCATTTGCTTTGCTAAGTAGGCACAAATTGCATGGGGAATCGCATAATGAACATGTAATAAATCTAGTTCTTCTCGTTTTGCTACTTCGGCCATTTTGCTAGCCAGTGCCAAATCATAAGGAGGATATTTGAATACAGAGTACTGATTCACTTCAACTTCATGAAAGGTAATATTGCAATACACTTTATTTAGTCGAAAAGGCAAGCTTGATGTGATAAAGTGAATTTCATGTCCCTTTTCAGCAAGTAGTTTTCCAAGCTCCGTCGCAATGACTCCCGAACCACCGACAGAAGGATAGCAAGTTATCCCTATTTTAAGCTTTTTCATTCTGTTCACCTATTAAATCCTTTGTTAATAGAATCGGTTTTTTCGTTCTAAACCCTTCCGCGTATGTAACCCCAGCATCTATACCAAAAAGTCTTTCCCTACTAACAATTGTTTCAATATACCCATTTGTTAAAGGGGTTTCAACCGTATCTAAAAAAGTCTCAAATTGACTTGAATATGCTTTTAAGCTATTTAGTTTCAATGACATGGTTTCTGAAATATCTAGTACAAAATCAGGTTTATGGAACCCATTTATCATATAAAAGTGTAGTGACTTAATTCTATGTGCAGGTTGATTTTCCTCATCGATATAGTTTTTTACAGCCGCAGAAAACACTGCTTCTTCGACTAGCTTTGCGCAATTAGCATGATCCGGATGACGATCTTCGTTAAACGGAGCAAAAACAATCTGAGGTTTTTGCTTTCTTATCACAGTTACCAGCTTACGAATGTATTCATCAAGTAAATAAAGTCCCCTGTCAGGTAAAGTCAATTGAATACGAATAGAGATGCCTAATATTTCGCCTGCTGCTTTAGCTTCTTGTTGACGTAGGGATACCGTACCATTTGAGGACAGTTCTGCTTTAGTTAGGTCACATATACCCACCATGTAGCCTTCTTGACTATATTTAGCAAGTGTTCCACCCATGCCGATCTCAACATCATCTGGGTGGGCACCAAATGCTAAAATATCCAGTTGACTACTCGCCATTTTCTTTGCCTTGTTTTTCATGAATGATCGTTCTCCATTTTAAATCACCACGTTCTAATCCATGAATTAAAATTTCTGCTGTTCCCATGTTCGTTGCGAGCGGTATCGCATAAACATCACATAGCCGTACAAGGGCTGTGACATCAGGTTCATGTGGTTGTGCGGTTAATGGATCTCTAAAGAAAATAATCATATCCATTTGATTTTCAGCAATCATTGCCCCAATCTGTTGATCCCCACCAAGCGGTCCTGATTGAAAACGATGAATGTTTAATTTTGTTGCTTCTTGAATTCGTAACCCTGTTGTTCCAGTAGCAAAAAGAGTATGATCTTCGAGTGTGCTTTTATATGCTGTGACAAATTGAACCAGATCATTTTTTTTGTTATCATGGGCAATTAATGCAATATTCATTAACCATTCTCCTTTACTCCAAAATATTTTCTAAGCCGTACACTAAAACATTTAATTTCATAACAGAATCAACGGCCAGCTTTACACCTGACATAAACGAAGCTCTGTTGTATGAATCATGACGAATGGTTAACGTTTGCCCATCACCGCCAAATAATACTTCTTGGTGTGCAATCAATCCTGGTAAGCGCACACTGTGAACATGAATTCCCTGGTAATTTGCTCCACGGGCCCCAGATAAGGTTTCTTTTTCCTCCGGGTGTCCTTGTTGTTTCTCATCGCGAACACTTGCAATTAATTCTGCTGTTTTTAAACCAGTACCAGATGGCGCATCCAGCTTTTGATCATGATGCAACTCAATGATTTCCACGTCCTGAAAATAAGTAGCTGCCATTTTTGAAAATTTCATCATTAGGATGGCTCCTAATGCAAAATTCGGTGCGATAATTGCGCCAATTCCTTTTTCATCAGTCAGTCTTTCAATCTCTTGTAAATCTGCTTGTGAAAAGCCAGTTGTTCCTACAACAGGTCTTACTCCATTTTTAAGTGCTAATTTTGTATGTAATTTTCCGATTTCTGGAGTAGTTAGGTCAATTAACACATCTGGACTTTTCTCAAAAAAGCATTTTTCAATATCTGTATAAATAGGAACACTGGCGTTAAAGCCATCTAACTCGTTTAAAAGCATTCCCTCATATTTATGATCAACAACTGCGACAAGCTCGTATTCCTCTGTTTCTTCAACTAACTTTACAGCTTCGCGCCCCATTCTCCCTCTAGGTCCTGATATGACAATTTTAATTTTATTCATTTGAATTCCCCTCTATTCCTCAATTTTCGTCCAACGATCACGATCTCTTGTTTTAAATTTACTCATGACTATTTCATGAGATTTTTCTAAGTCTATTTCTAATGAGTTAGCTAGACAGAGTAACACAAATAGAACATCGCCTAGCTCCTCTTCTATTTCTTTATCTGTTTCCGTAGCCTTTTTCTGCTTTTCTCCATGATAGTGATTAATTTCTCTTGCAAGTTCACCCACTTCTTCTGTCAACCTAGCAAGCATTGCAAGTGGACTGAAATAACCTTCTTTAAATTGTCCTATGTACGTATCTACTTCTATTTGTAGTTCTTTCATTGATTTACCTTCCATTTTAACACCCTCTTTATCTATTCTTATTAATGTTAGCTAATTGATTGGTGTTTGACAAATATTACAGTATGAAATCAAACAAAATTTGCTTACTTTTTTTTCTTCATCTATACTATTTACGCTATGCTATTCTTGGGAGGTGTTTGTTTGCTTAGTGGTTTAAAACTTAAAAACACATTATTTATTCTTCTTGGCTCAGCCATATTTGCGTTTGGACTTGTCCACTTTAATATGCAAAATAATTTAGCCGAGGGTGGTTTTACTGGAATTACACTGCTATTATACTTTTTATTTGATTTCGACCCTGCCATCTCAAACTTAATTTTAAATATTCCATTGTTCTTTATTGGGTGGCGTATTTTAGGACGAACTTCTTTTCTTTATACCATAATCGGAACTTTTAGTCTTTCCTTATTTTTATGGATTTTTCAGCGCTATCAAATTAATATTCCACTTTATGAAGATTTAACATTAGCTGCACTTTTTGCTGGTGTATTTATCGGGGTTGGTCTTGGAATTATCTTTCGTTATGGTGGGACAACGGGTGGGGTTGATATCATCGCTCGTCTCTCACAGCGCAAATTTGGCTGGAGTATGGGAAAAACAATGTTTCTATTTGACTTAGGTGTAATTACTCTTTCACTTATTTTTTACTTAGACTATCGAGAAGCGATGTATACGCTTGTTGCCGTCTTTGTAGGAGCAAAAGTGATCGATTTCATGCAAGAAGGTGCTTATGCTGCAAAGGGTGCAACCATCATCTCTGAGCATAATGAACAAATTTCAGCTAAAATTATGCAGGACATGGACCGTGGAGTAACGATTTTAAAAGGACAAGGATCCTTCACAAAGCAAGAACGAAATGTATTGTATTGTGTGGTTGCGAAAAATGAAATTGTCCGCTTAAAAAACGTCATCACAGCGGTTGATCCACATGCGTTTGTAGCTGTTAGTGACGTTCATGATGTACTAGGTGAAGGTTTTACTCTAGATGCAAATAAAAAACCGATTGAACGTTAAAAACGCCCAAAAGGCGTTTTTCACTTCTCTCTATCTCTTTGAATTTCTTTTTCTTTTTCACCTCTATATAATCTCCATCCAGCGTAACTAAGTGATAAAAAAATAACGCTTCCCGTTGAAATCATCACCCACAATAGTGATGGATCTGCATCATCCTCTTTTACTCGATCAAACAAATCCCTTAATTCTTCTTCCATTAGTGTTAATTGCTTAACCTTTGTCGTTTCAGATACTTGCTCAAAAAAACTGTCTTCGACAACCGAAATGTGTGCATCAATTCTCTTCACATGAGTAGAATCTGAATCAACTTGAATACTAGGATAAATCATATCATATAGAGTCAAAAAACGATTCCATTCATTGTTGAAAGATTGCTGATTTCCACTTGCAAGATTACTTTTTAATTGTGAAAATGTTGCCATGATTGACGTTTCCAATGAGCCCCATAAAGGTTGATGTTCAGACACCATCGCATCAACCACTAATCGGAATTGAGTAAGTGTGCGAACCTTCTCATCAGTTGAAAGCCCATCGTTACCGAGTACTTCTAGTGCGCGTTGATGTGTTGAGGTAATTGTCCTTAAATGATCAAGTGATAGCGCCTCTCTATCAAGAGGTATTTGCTCAAATTCCGTCGCGAAATAGTTTAGTAACTGTGCAGCCTCACTAAATCTTTCTTGTTTTGCTAATTGTAAAGCCGTATCTGAAATATTGTTGAGCGATTTCCAGTCATATGTTTCTTCTGCAACAACTAGTGGAATAGCTGTAAATAAAAACAGTATTGTAATTACTGCAAGAATTCCTTTTTTTATTCTTGTCCCTCCTAAAACGTCTATTAAAATTTATGAAGAGTTGGACAAGGTTAGACCAATTTATACATAAAAAAGACTTAGTAAATTTCAGCTAAGTCTTTCGTCAGGGTATGATAATTTAGTGGCGTTTTTTCTAACAACAAAATAATAACCTAGAAATAGAGACAACATGCTTAACCAGAATGTAAAATAACCTATTTGTTCAATACTATTCATTAATGAGCTATATCTCGGCATCATATCAAATACATAGTCAATCACATCGTTATGTAGCGTCCATACAGCTGCAACAATTAAATGCCATGCTTTGAAACGGAAATACGGAGCATATAGTATGCCTTGAATGGCCATTGCCGAATGGGATGCAATTAGCATATATCCTTGCCAAGGTAAATGACCATTTACATTTAAAACAAGTAAATTCATGACAACCGCCCACACCCCATATTTAAACAATGTCACGATTGCGAGCGCTTCAATAATTGGTAGGTTTTTTCTGAAAAGTAATGCACCAATTGCAATTGTAAAAAACAGACTTGCAGTAGGACTATCAGGTATAAAAATTAAAAAATGGGGAGGAGTATCACGCAGCTGAGGCAAATACCATATGTAACCGTATATTGTTCCGAAAAGATTTGCAAGAAAAAGAATTGTTAACAAAGCACGATTTCCTAATATGTAGAGTATCCATTTCATCATATCTCAGCTCGAATCTATATTTATTTATTATCAATATTATGACGCCTTGCTAATTGTTGGAATAAGAGTATGAGCAAAGGTCGAAAAAAAAAGCTGACAGCAGTCAGCTTTTTATTTTGCAGTCGTTGTTGAAATGAATTCTGAAAGAGCTTTAAGCTCTTCATCTGTACCTTTAAATACGCCTGCTGGCATGTTTCCTTGACCTTCTTTAGCAATTTTAGCAATATCCTCGGGCTTTAGTCCAGTATCAACTAAAGATGGACCAGCTGCTCCACCTGCTAAAGTATCACCATGACAAGAAATACATCCTTGCTCTTGATAGACTTTATAAGCATCAGATTCTGTATCAATTTCTGCTTCAACTTGAATTTTCCCTTGTTCTGCAGCTGCTTCCCAGTCATGAGAAACAACGGATTCCCAAGTTAGGAAAATTGTCGCTGCAACACCTAGTAACATCATTCCAACAGCAACAGGACGTTTCGCTGGACGACGTTCTGGTCCACGATCTAAAAATGGAGCTAATAAAAGAGCACCAAATGCTAGACCTGGCATAATAAATGCACCAATCACCGTGTAAGGACCGGCTGCATATGTGTATTTTAATAATTGGTATAAAAACAAGAAGTACCAGTCTGGTAGTGGAATATATCCAGTATCAGTAGGGTCAGCGACACGCTCTAGCGGCGATGGATGAGCGACAGTCAAACATAAGTATCCAATTAGGAATACTGCCCCTACTAACCATTCTTTTAATAAGAAGTTTGGCCAGAATGCTTCTGTTTTACCAGGAAACTCCGAATAATCTTTCGGAATGTTTGGCTTTCTCTCTGCAGGAACACGAGAGTCACCAACAAATTTCATACCTTTTCCGCGATGCATGATTTCCCCTCCTTTGTAAGGTGGTTTCCGATATCCATATTAACTATAAATGTAGTGCAAGAATACTACTTATGACTCTTATAGAGGTCCTGAAATACCTTGTTTACGAATCATAATAAAGTGAGCTGCCATTAATCCAAACAATGCAGCAGGTAAGAAGAAGACGTGGATTGCAAAGAAACGAGTAAGAGTCTGTGCACCGACGATCTCTGGATGACCAGCAAGCAACGTTTTCACTTGAGTACCAATCAATGGTGTAGCTTCAGCAATTTGTAAACCTACTTTTGTTGCAAATAATGCTTTCATATCCCAAGGTAATAAATAACCAGTGAAACCCAGACCAAGCATTACGAAGAAAATAAGTACTCCAACAATCCAGTTTAACTCACGTGGTTTTTTGTACGCACCCTGGAAGAAAACGCGTAACGTATGTAGGAACAACATTACGATAACTAGGCTTGCTCCCCAATGATGCATTCCTCGAACAATTTGTCCGAATGCTACTTCGTTTTGCAAGTAGTACACAGACTCCCAAGCATTTTTTATATCAGGAACATAATACATTGTTAAAAACATTCCTGATAGAACTTGAATAACTGTTACGAAAAATGTTAATCCACCAAAGCAATAAACAAAGGCAGAAAAGTGGTGTGCAGGGTTTACGTGTTCAGGAACTTCATGGTCAGCAATATCTCGCCACATCGGCGTAATATCTAACCGTTCGTCAACCCAGTCATAAATTTTATTTAACACGTATTACGCCTCCTTTCGTGGTTTTGCTTTACCTAAGAATAAATAACTGTCTTTAACTGCATGATCATATACGTCAAGCGGAGCTAAAGGAGGTGTTCCAGGTACGTTTTTCCCATTCTTCTCATATAAACCATAGTGACACGGACAGAAGAATTTATTAGGGTTTGCAGGATCACTGTTCCAGTTAACCGTACAACCTAAATGTTTACAGATAGGTGACAAAGCAACTATCTTTTCGCCATCTTTGTAAACCCAAGCTGATCTTGTTTCTTCGGATTCATACCAAGCATCAACTTGTTTGATTTTAAAGTCAAAACGTTGTGGTTCATTCGTGATCTCTTCAACTTTAACAACCTGCACTAAATCTTGCTCTTCTGCAGGGCGAAGCACAGGGTCAAGTGCGAAGCGAACCATTGGCATCATCATACCTGCTGCCATGAAACCGCCTACACCTGTAAGCGTGTAGTTTAAGAATTGACGTCTAGAAACCCGATGTTTTTTCTCGCTCATCATTTTCCCCCCTCTATCTTAAACTTCTGTCCTTTTGGACAGACGGAAATGATATATAAAACTAGGACATATTCATGATATATCAATCTTTAAACAAGGTCAATAAAATCCTGGGTTAGTTTAAGTGAAATGAAAGGGTTTTTATGATTTGTTCCAAGATTGTAATAAAATGTTCAATATTTGTTCCACATGATCTTGTAAAAGCTTCTTCTTCAGGTGATCGTCCATATGTTCTAGTGGAACTGTTGGCAGCCATATAATATTTCCTTTTAGATCTCCATCTAACTCCCTCAGCTTCTCATCACTCGTAATGAAAAGGACATGCTTAAACTGCGTTAGTAATTCTTGTTTCCATTCTTGTAATTCACTAAAAAGCGCCTCTGACTTGGCCAAGTAGGAAAGAGATGGAAGTAAATATATTCTACCTTTTAGTTGCCTTTCTAATTCATTTGCTAACAATGTAACAAACTCACCCTTTGACACAACTTGTTTTAGACTACTATCAACAACAATCGGCACGAGGGGCACTACTGCTGTATCTACATATTCCTTAGACTGTGTATAAAGATCCACATCACTTGTTGTCCACTTCAAAAAAAACACTCCCTTTACCTTTTAGGACTCGTTTTATTATAAAAGAAATTTGGTTGTTTGTTAAATTTTTAGGCGTAGAGATTACAAAAGAGTGTAGCTTATGTTGAGTTATCAATTCTCATAATTATTAAGCCTCATCATCTTTCTTCAATAGAAGCAGTACATTGCTACACTAAGAAATTTAAACGACAAAAAAACGACTATGGCTATTTACCCACAATCGTTTTTGTTGTTTGTAATGAAAGCTTTAGGTACTTTGTTCGCATTTCAAGCTATTTAATTGGTTAGTTAACAGTTGAAATGATTCTTTATCTTGGCGGTCTAGTGCTTCGTCGATAAGCTTTAATATTTTTTCTTTTTGGTACGACTGAATGGAGTGTTCTAGAATCTTTTCTACTATGACCCGATCTTTTTCATTTGCGTTTAAATGTTTAGGCATGAAGGGATTAGATTCCAAGACAGCTGCATATTGAGGTGATTGATAGGCTGATCTAAAGTTGAGTTGGATAAATAATTCTTCATCTTTGTTTAAACGAATGTCGTGAAATGATTTTTCGGCATCTGTAGTCATGATATTTTCTTTATAAAATCGGAAAGGCACTTCTTCAACACAATGAGTGGACATAATAATTCCCCTTGGACAATATTGCGCTTGCTCCACAAAGTGCACTTTTTCCATAAGTGAATCATGACTCATTAAATAATTTAAAATCCAAACGCATTCTCTTCTCTTTAACTGATAATGGTTTAAAAACCACCTAATAAAGTCTTTCTTTTCGTGGACAGAAACAGGGGCCGCCGCCATACCTTTCCCTCCTCTGCTTTTTATTCGTATCAGAAAATAGAAACTTTAAGAAAAAGTGTACGTAAATTCATACTCTTTAAATTCTACATTAAAAAGTTAAAATCCTTCTCTTTCTATTTAAAACTCATCTTCTAATTGCAGCAAAATCTCACTGATTTCGACATTTGATGGGTCTAATGTGTTCAGTCTTTCAAAAACTTCCTTCGCATCTTTTCTTTGACCGTCTTCCATTAGGAAGTATCCATACTCTTCTAAGAAGTCTCGCCCATCCTTGAAGAAATTATATGCAAGTTGATAATGGTTTAATGCCTGTGTATATTGTTCTTTTTGATGATAAGCTCGTGCTAAATTCCAATGAAAGCCTGGGTCTTCCTCACCATACTTCATTATTTCCGAAATAACATCGATTACATCATCGTATCTTTCCTCTTGTAAAAATAAGTTTGTTAATGTAAGAGCTGCCTCTACATGCCCCGGGTCAAGTGCGACAGACTCTCTTAAAAACTGCTCTGCTTCATCTTTTAAGCCGTTTTTAATGGCTGTTTTGCCTCCATAAAGATATAACTCTTTATTAAACTCATCTACCTTAATACCTTCTCTAACTGTATCAAGACTTTCTTTAAGCAATCCTTCTTGCTCGTAAGATTTTGCCAAATACAAATAAAGTGAGGTAAAATGTGGATCAAGATCTTTTAAATCAGTTAGTTGTTTTATGGCTGTTACATAAAAGCCACCTTGATATGCTGTGACGCCATAGCCAAATAATGTGTTTAGATCTGTTTGTTCATCAACTGCTTGCTGGTAATAGGTCATTGCTTCCTCAAATGATCCTGTTACACTCAAACACTCCGCTAACCTTTGACCAATGTGTATTCCAGAAACAGTAGAGCGATTTTTCATCACTGATTCGAAGAATGTAATGGCTTTTTGATACTTTGCTTGGTGAAAATAGAGTTCACCAAGCGCAAAATCGATAATTGATTCCTCAGGCAACAAGATTTTGGCTTCTTTGAGTTTTTGCTCACTAACCTCAGGTAAACCTTGCATTTGGTAAAGATCTGCTAATAATAAAAGTGCTTGTGGGTAGTCCTCGTCAAAAGGCTCTACTGTATTTAAAAGGGTAATGGCCTCTTCTTCTTTATCAAGATCTAAATAGATCTCTGCTAAGAATAAGCTAATATGTGTTTCTTCTGGATAAAGAAAATGGAGTTCTTCTATGATTTCTTCAGCTTTATCAACCATGCCCCACCCAAAATAGTGATCCGCAAGCATGTATTTTTCTTCGTCATGTAAAGTTGGCTGAATTTGTCCAAGTAAATCAAGACCCTTTTCTGTTTCTCCGTTATTTACTAGAGTTATCGCTTCATTCATTACTTCATTCAACATATTGGTCCCTTTCTTACTTAGAACTCTGTTTTTTTATATTCATTTACTATTAAAATGCTTTGGAATGACTGTCTGGTTCAGAAATAAATCGTCCTGATATTGGTACGAGACATTCATGACCAAATCCTGGTTTAAAATGGAAGGTAGACTGCACTTTTATTAGTTCACCTTTGTGAACTGTAATCATTGGGATATGATTATCATAATCGACAAATGGCTTTTGTTCAACTTTGGAGCATATTTGTTGATAATCGTATACGTTATAATCAACCTGTCCTCCAATGCGAATTTCTCCCTTTTCAGGGTATATCCCAATTTTCATTAATTTTTCTTTTTGAATGGGCTGATGCTCTTTTAAAGTGTCTAATATGGCTGAAATTTTATTACTATTCATTATTTTTTTCCAGATTACATTTTGTTTGCCTTTTCGATAAAGGCTAGCGTCCCGGCCTGACCAAATGGGAGCGAGAGTTACCGGTGTAGAAAACATTGCATCTCGAATCCACCCCCATGCGAGAGTTGATAATTCCAACTCATTATCATACTCGACGAAAATTAATGAGATCTTTTGACGCTTACAGGCTCTAATCAATGATGGGGTTAATGCTTTAAGAGGAATTCTCACACCTAAATAATAATCGATTGAAGAATTAATCATCAATTGCCTTCGTTTTTTAAGTTTACTGCTTAACTCTTTCTCATCATCAACTGGGACTACTGTTATAACGGTTGTGCAGCCTTTGCTCATTAATTTTTCAATCATATAGCCTTTAAATGTTGAAAAATTAAATGAAGAGTTTAAAGAGAAATCAATCATTACAAAACCTGGTGATAGTAAATAAGAACTCATATCCATTTTCATAAATTTAAATCTTTCCATCGAAGGTTGGATAAACTCAATACGATTTTCCTTAATTAACAACGAAGTTTTTTCGAATCCACTTTGCTTTAACACATTGGTACGATCGATAATATATGACATGCTCTCCCCCTCCATAAAAACATTAGGCATAAGACAAGCTATGAAAGAAACGGGGGTATTATGATCTATTACTAAAAAAACGTCTGAAAAAATCAGACGTTTTTTGATAAGGAGTTAAGATCTGAAAAGAAATTTGGGTACGAAACTGAAATTGCTTCTGCATCTTGAAGATCGATCGGTTCTTCCGTTATACATGAGGCAACTCCTAGCATCATTCCGATTCGGTGATCTCCATGACTCGAAACAGCTACTCCACCTTTTAATGGTGTTTTTCCTTTTATGATCATACCATCATCGGTTGGTTCAATAATCGCTCCTAGCTTTTTTAGCTCGGTAACAACTGTGTCAATCCGATTGGTTTCTTTTACTTTTAATTCATGAGCATCTTTAATGATTGTGTCCCCTTCAGCTTGTGTTGCTAATAAGGCGATAACAGGAATTTCATCAATTAATTTTGGAATAAGATCTCCTTCTATTGTTATTCCTTTTAATCTTGAAGTTTCAACTTTGATTTGAGCGATAGGCTCGAATGCATTCCCTGGTTGTTCGTTAATTGAAATGTTTGCACCCATTCTATTTAAAACTTCAATAATCCCTGTTCGCGTTGGGTTCACACCAACTTTATTCAAAGTAATTTGACTATTAGGGACAATCGCGCCTGCTACAAGGAAAAAGGCAGCTGAAGAAATATCACCAGGCACAAAGATTGATGTTCCAACCAATGTTTGACCTCCGCGAATAGACGCAGTGGTTTCATCCTCGTTAACTTCTACACCAAAGGCTCGTAACATTCGTTCCGTGTGATCTCTTGACTTATGAGGCTCTATTACAGTTGTAAGTTCACTATTTGATTGCAATCCTGCTAATAAAATAGCAGATTTCACCTGGGCACTCGCTACAGGTGAGGTATATTCGATTGCTTTCAAATGACCACCGCGTATCGCAAGAGGGGTGAAATTTCCGTCTTCCCTACCTTCGATGTGCGCCCCCATTCTTCTTAGAGGATTGGTCACCCTAGACATTGGTCGTTTTGCAATTGACTCATCACCTATTACACAGGAATGAAAAGGTGTACCTGCTAATATTCCAAGCATAAGTCTAGTAGTTGTACCAGAGTTCCCCACATCTAAAATTTCCTGTGGTTCTTTTAATCCTTGATAGCCCTTCCCATGCACAATTACTTTTTCATCAGTAACCTCTATTTTAACACCCATTTTTTGAAAGCAAGACACCGTACTTAAGCAATCAGCGCCCATTAAGAAATGTTCAATTTCAGTTACACCTTCTGCAATTGATCCAAACATGACTGCACGATGAGAAATGGACTTGTCACCTGGTATATTTAGTTCACCTTTTAACCGATTTACTCTATGTAAAAGCTTGCTTGCGCTCATATTCTACCACCTTTGCAACTGGGATTTTAAATTAAATGATAAATGTTTCATAATTTGAGTATTTACCAATACATTGAATCGCATTTTCTCGGTCCTGCTCCGTCTGAAAACCAAGCCTTAAAACACCATAAATTTCTTCTCTTGTCTCAATGATCCGGATATTTGTTAATGAAATCTCTTCCATTGCCAAATAACCTGTAACTTCGGAAATAACCCCTGGGTAATCAGGAACATCTACGAACAAATCATAAAAAGCCGGGATTGCTCCCTTTTGTTTTTCAGGTAATCCATCACGATAAGATTTTGCATGATTAAAATAGGTAAATAACTCTTCCGCTTCTTCATCGGCCACAAATTGCTTAACTCGATTCATTTCTGAAATCCATTCTTCAAACAGTTGTAATAGTGGCTGTTTATTATGAAGCAATATATCTCTCCACATCGCTGGACTACTTGAAGCAATTCGGGTAATGTCACGAAAGCCACCGGCAGCGAGTCGCTTAACGAGCGGAAATTGTTCTTCATATTTTTCAGCCTGAAACACAAGGCTTGCCGCTACAATATGTGGAAAATGACTAATAACTCCTGTTATTTGATCATGCTCACTAGGTGTCATTTCAATAAAATTTGCTTTTGTACCTTTTAGCACTTGGATGATTGTGTGAACATGCTCTGATGTTGCTAGCTTCGACGCTGTTAGAATATAAAATGCATTCTCAAATAAATGAGATTTCGCAGCCAGAATACCAGATTTATGGGAACCAGCCATCGGGTGTCCACCAACAAAAACAATTGAGTGGTTTAAGTGTTTTTCGGCGTACTCGACAATTTTCCCCTTCGTACTTCCGACATCTGTTACAATAACTCCTTTTTTTAAGCGTACTTCATTTAATTGACTAATAATTTTCAGTGTTTGTTCAACCGGAGTTGAAATGAATATAACATCAATATTTTCTAGATTAGGGAATAGTGTTTGTGATACATCATCAATCGCACCAATCTTTTTAGCCATAGCTGCTTGGTCATGATTTATGTCAAACCCTAGGATGTCTATCGTTGGGTCATTCTGTTTAATTGATAATGCGATGGATCCACCAATTAACCCCAGTCCTATTATGTAGATTTTTTTCACCATTGCTATCATCCTTTTATAGGTGCTCTATATGTAACAGGCTAAAACAAAGAGGTGATTTTTTGGTAAATCACCTCTCTACATTTAATGGATAAACTCTTTTAATCGTTCAATGATCTCTTGATTTTGTTGTTCAGTACCGATTGTGATTCGTAAATGTGTCGGAAACCCTAAGGCATTTCCAGAACGAACGATATACCCTTTTTCTAATAAAGCTTGAAAGACTTCATCGGAGTCACGTTTAAAATCTATTAAAATAAAGTTGGCTTCTGAAGGATAATAGGAAAGTTTACATTCTTCACAAAAGTGATAAAACTGTTGCAATCCTTTTATGTTAAGTTGTAAGCACTTTTCAATAAAATCCTGATCTTCAATCGCAGCGACGGCCGCAGCTTGTGCAAACCGATTTGTATTAAACGGTGCTCGAGCAGGCTCAATATTTTTTATGAATTCAGCGTTACCAATTCCAAATCCCACCCGTAATGATGCAAGCCCATATGCTTTTGAGAAGGTACGTAAAATCATTAAATTAGGATAGTTATTTATAAGTGAAATGGTTTGTGGAAAATCCTCTGCTGTTACGTATTCATAATAAGCTTCATCTACAACTACTAATACACTAGTTGGTACTTTTTCTAAAAATCTTAACAATGAGTTCCTGTCAACATAAGTCCCGGTAGGATTGTTTGGTGAACATACCCAAACGATTTTTGTGTTTTCATCAATTTGATGCAACATTCCTATTAAATCATGATTTCCATTAATTAAAGGAACTTCACGAATTTCAGCACCTTCAATAACAGCATTATGACGATATTGTGAGAAGGTAGGTGTAGCCATAACCGTATTACTTTGATTATTTAGTAAAGCGCGACAAATTATTTGAATAATTTCATCTGACCCGTTTCCAATAATCAATTCATTTTCTGCTACATTTAAATGTTTGGCAAGCTTGTCACGGAGCGTAGCGCTGTATCCATCGGGATAAAGTGCAAGCTGTTCTAGCTCTTGTTGAATGGCAAGCTTTACTAAAGGTGAACTGCCATAAGGATTTTCATTTGAAGCTAGCTTGACGATTTTCGTCAGCTTATATTCTTTTTTTACTTCTTCAATTGGTTTTCCTGGTTGATAGGGTTTTAAGTCTAAAAGTTGATTTTTAATCTGCAAAGAAAAGCACCTCTTTTAATTATGTGTAGGAAAATAATGAAGTTGCATATTCCTTAAATTCTCGAAGTGCGTCCTCACGGGTACTTTCTTCAAGCAAAGGTTTCTGCAATCGTTCAATTTCTCTAATAAGGGCACTGCCAACGACGACGCCGTCACAAATGTTTGTCATTTCTTCAACTTGTTCTCTTGATGATATTCCAAATCCAACAACAACTGGGACGTTGCTGTATGTATTCACTTCATTAATAAACGAAACAATGGATTTGTCAAATTGTTTTCTCACACCTGTGACACCGAGGGAAGAAACACAATAAATAAAACCTTCTGCTTGTTCTGCAATTCTTTGGATTCTTTTTGATGAAGTTGGTGCTACTAGTGAAATATAAGTAACTCCATTCTCCTTACATTTTTTTCGAATTTCTTCACTTTCTTCAAATGGCAAGTCAGGAATAAGGAGTCCATCGATTGTATTTTTACGCACTAAAGCGAAAAAGGAATCTTCTCCTAATTGTAACACAGGATTATAATACGTAAATAGAATAATTGGAATCTTTAATCCTTTTTGCCTCATGAACGGCACAAGCTCCATTGCCTTGATAATGTTCATGCCATTTTGCAGAGCTCGCTTTGACGCTTCTTGAATGACAGGCCCATCCGCCAATGGATCTGAGTACGGAATTCCTAATTCAATTGCCGTAGCTCCTGCTTCTTGGAGTGCTAGTGCTAATTCAATTGTCACATCAGGATGTGGGTCACCCGCTGTAATGAAAGGTACAAATAATTTATTTGTTGATAAGTTCTGGTAATTTGTTTTCATTCGTTGCACCTCCTGCATAATGGCTCATTAACGTATGAACATCTTTATCTCCTCTACCTGACAAACAAACAAGAATGCTTTCATTTTCATTCATCTGTTGTGCATGCTTAAATGTACTGGCTAGTGCATGTGCTGACTCAATTGCTGCTAATATCCCTTCCTCTTTGGCAAGCAATTCTAATGCCTCTAGTGCTTCTTGATCTGTAACACTTTCATACTTAACGCGTCCACTATCCGCTAAATGCGCATGCTCTGGGCCTACACCTGGGTAATCAAGACCCGCTGAGATGGAATATGGCTCTGTGATTTGTCCGAACTCATCTTGCAATAGATAGGTTAACGAGCCATGTATAACTCCTTTTCTTCCTTTTGTAATTGTCGCTGCATGAAGGTTTGTTTCAACACCCATTCCAGCTGCTTCCACGCCAATTAATTGCACATCTTCATCAATAAAAGCAGAAAACATTCCAATGGCATTGCTTCCGCCACCTACACATGCAATTATCTTATCAGGTAAGCTTTGCTCCCTTTCTTGGAACTGCTTTTTTGCCTCGTCACCAATCATTCTTTGAAACTCTCTGACTATATATGGATACGGATGTGGACCTACGACCGATCCAATCATGTAAAAATGGTCTTCACAATGTTGGACCCAATAACGAATTGCTTCATTTGTCGCATCTTTTAACGTTTTATTACCACTTGAGACTGGAATCACTTCTGCTCCAAGAAGCTGCATTCTAAACACGTTTAGTTGCTGTCTTTCTACGTCTTCTTCACCCATAAAAACTTTACATTCCAAACCAAACTTCGCTGCTACCGTCGCAGCTGCAACGCCATGCTGACCTGCTCCGGTTTCTGCAATGATCTTGGACTTTCCGATTCTTTTTGCAAGCAGTGCTTGACCAATTGCATTGTTAATTTTATGTGCTCCTGTATGATTTAAATCTTCTCGCTTAAGATAGATTTTCGCACCGAATTTTTTCGATAAGTTTCCTGCAAACGTAAGGGTTGTCGGTCTTCCAGAAAACTCTTTTAATAAAAACTCGTATTCTTCAATAAAAGAACGATCCTGCTTAGCACTCTTAAATGCTTCTTCAATCTCAGCTAACGGTTGCATGAGTGTTTCTGGAACAAATTTTCCTCCAAAATCGCCAAAGCGTCCGTTTTCATCTGGATATGTGTACATGATTCATCAACCTTTCCTCTAATTGTTGAATTTTGGGTAAGCTTTTGCTATTTTTTTCTTCTATTCCACTCGATAGGTCAATCCCCGTTACTTCATAGCTTAATAGGTGTTGAACATTTTCAGGGGTAATCCCTCCGGCTATGAAGCATTTCTTCTGATATTTCTTCGCCAATTTTAAATAAACAGGTATGTGACTCCAATCAAACGTCACACCGGTCCCGCCTCTTTGCCCTCCAACTCGTGAATCAATCACAAAGCCATCTACAACATTATGAAATTTTTCCATTAGCAAAGTTGTTTTAGGGGTGTGATGCAACGCCTTCCAGATCGGAATGTGAAAGTGTTCTCGAACTGACTTGATCTCTTCAACCGTCTCTTCTCCGTGTAATTGAATGACATCTAGTTTGAGAGCTCCCAACACTTCTTCATTCTCGCTTATCGAAGGATTTACAAAAACCCCAACAAGTTTTTTAGAGTGATCTGCTACATCCTTTAACCAACTGCTAACCTCGGATGGATCAACTTTTCTTCTACTAGGAGCAAAAATAAAACCAAGGTAGGTTGCATTTGCTGATGACGTTAGCTTTAAATCGTTTAGAGAATGAATTCCACAATACTTCAGTTCTGGACTAGACATGGATGTTCTCCCCAAATAGCTCTTCAATCGCTAGTTGTTGATTTTCTTTTCTCATTAAAGACTCACCAACTAAAATGGCATGCGCACCATATTCTCTAACAATCTGTAAATCTTCTACAGTATAAATGCCACTTTCACTTACGAGTAACGTGTTTTCAGGTACAATTTTCCTAAAATCTTTCAGCTGATGAATATTTGTTTCAAACGTACTCAAATTCCGATTATTCACACCTAGGAGTTTAGGAGTAAACTCCCTTAAAACCTTTTCTAAAATAGGTACACTGTGTACTTCCACGAGAGCATCTAATCCTAGTTCTGTAGCATGCTCATAAAGTTCTCTTAACAAGCTCGGTTCCATTGCTTCAGCAATTAGGAGAATCGCATCTGCACCAATTCGTTTTGATTCTTCAATTTGAATGCTATCGATAATAAAGTCTTTTCTCAAAATTGGCAGATTGATCGTTTCTTTTATCAACGTCAGGTATTCCTTTTTTCCTTGAAAGTACGTTTCATCTGTTAATACTGATAAACAGTCGGCTAAACCCTTTTCGTATGCAATTGAAATGTTTTTAGGATTGAAATTCTCCTTTATTACACCTTTCGAAGGGGAGGCCTTTTTTACTTCAGCAATTAATCCAAGGGAACGATTTGGCGTCTTTAGAGCTTCGTAAAAAGACCGTTGCTCTAATCCTTTGTCCTCTGGTAGAATCATTGTTTGTATCTCTTGTCTTTTTGTTTCCAGAATTCGCTTAAGCATAGTTCTCCTCCCTTAATTCTTTTAGATTCATTAATTGCTGATAGACTGTGCCGTTTTCAATCGCTTTTAATGCTAGCAGTGTGCCATCTTTTAATGATTCTGCATGTCCTGCCACATAAAGGGCTGCACCTGCATTTATAGCCACAATATCTTTTGCACTTTGTGGTGCTTTGTTCATAAATATTGCTTTTATTAGGTCTGCACTTTCTGTAGCATTTGCTACTTGGATATCGGCTAAATTCCCTGTTTCTAATCCAATATCTTCAGGACGTACCACGTATTTTTTTAGATTGCCATCTTTCAACTCGACAACATCTGTCTCACCCGTTATCGATAATTCATCCAATCCATCTCTTCCAGTCACGAGCATCACGTGTTTAGATCCTAACTGCGCTAAAGCATATGCCATTTTTTCGGCGTAAACCGTTGAAAAAACACCGATCACCTGTCGCTTCGCATTCGCTGGATTGGATAAGGGACCTAGTAAATTAAAAACGGTGCGAAATCCAATTTCCTTTCTAGGTGTAACAGCATGCTTCATAGAAGAATGAAACAGTGGTGCAAACAAAAAACTCATATGATAATTTGTTAAGCTGTTTTTAGCGTCTTCTCTTGTGGTTTGAATTGAGATTCCAAGCTTTTCGAGAACATCTGCACTTCCACTTTTTGATGAAATTGCACGATTACCATGCTTCGCCACCTTCACTCCAAGTGATGAAACAACTATGGCAGCAGCAGTTGATATATTAAATGTAGAAGCTGCATCTCCACCTGTTCCACATGTATCAACAACCTCATGATCATAGTCAATCGATGTCATGTGAGACTTCATAGATTTAGCAAAACCGACTAACTCCTCAACCGTTTCACCTCTTAAGCGCAGGATGGATACTAGACTGGCAATTTGGCTAGGTGTCGAGTGACCGGTCATAATTTGATTCATTACATATTCTGCTTGTGATTCAGATAATGTTTCTCCTTCAATGCATTTTGCTAGCAGTTCTTTCATGATTTGTCCCCTCCTTCCCAAAAATCTCTTCAGCTATCTGAATGGATTTTAATAGAGCACTTGCTTTATTGCAGGTTTCCTTCCACTCAAGCTCTGGGACAGAGTCAGCAACTATTCCCGCACCAGCCTGCACATAGGCTACATTATTTTTTACGGTGATCGTTCGAATTGTAATGCACGAATCGACATTTCCATCAAAGCCAACGTACGCTACACAGCCTGCATAACACCCGCGTGCTGTCGGTTCTAACTCGTTAATAATTTGCATGGCTCGAATTTTTGGTGCACCTGATACCGTCCCAGCTGGAAATGAAGCGAGTAGAGCATCTATTGGATGGATCGTTTCTTGTAACCTGGCAGTTACCTTTGAAATTAGGTGCATCACATGTGAAAACTTACCAAGTTCCATTAACACCGGAGTTTTGACTGTGCCATATTCAGCTACTCTTCCTAAGTCATTTCTAGCTAAATCAACGAGCATATAATGTTCGGCTTTCTCTTTTTCATCATTTAGTAACTCGGCAGCGAGTGCCTCATCTTCTTCTTCTGATCGACCACGTCTTCTTGTCCCTGCAATTGGGTGAATTTCGAGCGACTTATCTTGTATATGAATTAACCGTTCAGGCGAGCTTCCGACTAGTTCTGTTTCATGATATCGAATGTAGAACATATAAGGTGATGGATTAACAATTCTTAAGATCCGATACAATGAAAAACCATCAGACGTAATTGGGATTTCGAATCGTTGTGAGAGAACTGTTTGAAAAACATCACCCGATCGAATGTACTCTTTAACCTTTTCAACATCCTCTAGAAATTTATCTTTTTGGTAGTTTGATTGAATCGCTTCATAATTAACTTCATGAACGCCGACAATCGGAAGCAACAAAGAATCAGTCTGTTCCTTTTGATTTAACATCGTATAATATTTATTTAGCTTTGCTTCTGCATAATGATAAATGGCTTTGAGGTTTGATTCATGTTCGTTTTCTTTAACTCGTTCATAATGAATAAAATAGAGCTGTTTATCTTCGTGGTCAAAAGCAATAACCGTTTCACAAACAAAAAACAAGCAGTTTTGCTGACCTAAATCAGTATTTGGATGTTTCTCGACCTTTTCTAAAATTGAAACAGTATCATACCCGATAAATCCAACAGCACCGCCAACGAAAGGAATTTGCAAATCAGGTAGTTTAATTGATAAATAAGTTTGCATTTTTCCGAAAATTCCAGTTAAAGAAGTAGACTTAGCAATTACCTGTCTCTGTTCATTTAAAATTAAGTACTCGCCATTTTTTTCTTCAATAAATAAAAAGGGGTTAAGACCGATAAAGGAATATCGAGACCAATTCGACTCCTCGTCCTTGCTTTCAAGTAGATAAACTGCTTCTTCTTTAAAAAGCTGAAAAAGCTCAATCGGTGTAAAGGTATCAACAAAGTATTTTTTTATAATCGGGATGGTTTGATAATGCTTGCTGTCTTCAGCAAACGAGGCAAACGATGAAATGTTCATTAACTCACTCCTCCAATTGAATTGGAGAACGAGCATTTAGGAGGTTAAAACAAGAAGAATTTCAGCATAAAACTCTTTATTTATCTATCTAATCCTAAGAACATACACCTAAATAAGACTAACTTTAGGTAAATCGGATTAAAAAAATAAAACCCAAAAACGAAATAACGTTTTTGGGTAGACTTATGCCGTAAGTAATATAACACCTCAGCTAAACTCACTCATTCTCAGCTACCCTAGACTCAACTAAACTCTAACTTTAATTCTAACTAAATTCTTGTCTACAATCGTAATATAGATTGGCTTTTCTTGTCAAGGAACATCTTGACCCAATTTTCACTTCTGGTTGATAGATAAATCTGGACGGAGCTGAACCGCGTTTTCTAAATAAACATGATGAATCTCTTTTTGTTCTCTTTCAGTATTAACAGTCATTAATACACGAATGCACTTTTCTAAGCTATCTGGTACCGGGATTTCTTGCATACACATAATAGGTACATAATTCCATCCATCAATCTTACGTAAGGCTTTTGCAGGGAACTCGCTCTTAATATCCTGTGTAACAGAAATAAGAATTGACGTGACAGCTTCAGCGTTCACCTGATTTTTTGTGATCATTTCACGCAAAAGTTTTTCTGTTTCTTGGAGAATGGGTGCTCCATCGTCCTCATGAACTGTCGTAGCTCCTCTAATACCACGAATCATTTTGCAGGCCCCCCTCTCCATTTTTCGATAAGTGAATACATTTGTTCCTTTGTAAAAACTTCCGAGGTAGTATTCGCAATGTTTTTTAAGAGAATCATCTGGATTTGATTAGCATGAGATTTTTTGTCTTTTTGCATTCTTTTCACAAGAGCATCTGTGGAAAGTGTAGGTGGAATGTCTGTTGGAAAGCCTAATTTTGAAAACCATTGCTGAAGAACTTCGTAAGGGACATTAGCCTTCAGATGTTTTTGACTTAGCCACGTAGCAAAAAGCATACCTATCGCAACACTGTCTCCATGTGAGAGCTTTCCGTACCCAGACTCTGCTTCAATTGCATGACCCAATGTGTGTCCAAAATTTAAAATAGCGCGAATTCCAAGTTCTTTTTCATCCGTCGATACCACGTCGGCTTTAATTCTTATCCCTTTAAGAACCATAAGTTGTAGCTGATCTTCATTTAGGTTCTCGAGTGCTTGAATTTCATTTATTAAAATGTGCAAAAATTCTTCGTCTTTAATAAGTGCATGCTTAACCACTTCAGCAAAACCGGATCGTAACTCATTCGCAGGAAGAGTAGATAACAGACTTATATCGTAGACAACCCCTTTTGGTTGAAAAAAGGCTCCAATCATATTCTTTCCTTCAGGATGGTTAATTGCAACCTTCCCTCCGACTGCACTGTCATGTGCTAACAAAGTCGTTGGAACCTGGATATAGTCGATCCCTCTCATATAGGTTGCAGCAACAAAGCCGGCTAAATCACCTACAACCCCACCACCAAAGGCTACAATTACAGATTTACGATCTAATTGATGCCCGAGTGCAAAGGTTTGAACTTCATAAAACGTTTCAAATGACTTGGCAGCCTCACCGCTTTGTATTACATATTTATGAGTAACAAAGCTCTCACCAAGCAAATTCACAAGCGAATCTCCATAAAGTTCATTAACATTTGTATCTGTAATAACCAATACATTTGAAGGTGATATTTCTTTGAGTAATACCTGTAATTGGTGTAAATTATTCTTCCCAACAAAAACTGTGTATGGATCAGTGCTTGTTTTAATAAACACTTGCTCCATTAAAACTCCCTCGTGTAAGCTCTCATTTTTTCTACATTTTCTTTAATTAAGTCCATTCTATCTACACCAAACTGCTCAACAAGTGCGTTAGCTATTTCCCAAGCTACCACACTTTCTGCAACAATACTTGCAGCAGGAACAGCGCAGCTATCAGAGCGTTCAATACTTGCAGAAAATGGTTCCTTTGTTTCAATATCAACACTTTGAAGTGGTTTATATAAGGTAGGGATCGGCTTCATTACTCCTCGAATGATCAGTGGCATACCAGTCGTCATACCACCTTCAAACCCACCTAGTCGATTCGTTTTTCTTGTATAACCTTGCTCTTTAGACCAAAGAATTTCATCATGCACTTCACTTCCAAGCTTGCGACCGGCTTCAAAGCCAATTCCAAACTCTACACCCTTAAAAGCATTAATGCTAACAATCGCAGCAGCTATTTTGCTATCTAGCTTGCGATCATAATGAACATAACTACCAACACCTGCTGGCATACCCTCAACAACAACTTCAACAATTCCTCCGATTGAATCACCGTTTTCCTTTGCTGAATCAATTGCTTCGATCATTTTCATTTCTACACATTTGTCAAAACAACGCACCGGTGATGCCTCAGAAACTTGTAGTAAATGATCAATGTCGTTGTAGTTCGTATTCTCTGAACGTATCCCACCAATTTCAATAACGTGCCCAACTACCTTAATACCTAACTCAGAGAGTAAACTCTTCGCAACAGCGCCTACAGCAACTCGAACAGTCGTTTCCCTAGCAGAAGATCGCTCCAACACATTTCTCATGTCGCGGTGACCGTATTTAATTGCGCCATTTAAGTCCGCGTGCCCTGGTCTAGGTCTTGAAATTTGTCGTTTAACCTCTTGCTCATCTTCAAGAGAGATTTCTTCTGCGCCCATTATTTTAGTCCAGTGCTTCCAATCTCTATTTTCAACAACAAGGGAGATTGGCGACCCTAATGATTTCCCGTGTCTAACACCACCGAGGATTTGAACCTGATCTTTCTCTATTTGCATTCTTCTGCCACGGCCATAGCCTTTTTGTCTTCTGCCCAAATCGTTATTGATCGTTTCAGCTGTAATCGGTAACCCAGACGGAACTCCCTCAATAATTGCAGTTAATTGAGGACCGTGAGACTCTCCTGCTGTTAAATACCTCATTCCACTCTCCCCCTTCAACGCACTAACGCTTTTATGTAATATATCACACTATTATAACAATGAGTAGCAGCTTTACTTCTTTTCATAAAAAAAGTGTCAAGTGAAGAAAAATTAAAGCGTACGGCATTGAAAATTTGTTCGGTACTTCCTACAAAGAATACGCCTTCTTTTCTTAGAGCATCACTAAATTTGGTATAGAGTATTTCTTTTGCATCTTCTGTAAAATAAATCAGCACATTGCGACAGACAATTAAGTCATAGTTAGTTTCAAATGGCTCGGCTAATAAATTGTGTTTTTTAAATTGAACAGATTTTATAATATCACGGCTAATATGATAGAATGTACCCTCTTTCGTAAAATACTTCTCCTTTATATCCTTGGGTACTTCTTGAAGAGAGCGCTCTGGATACATCCCCAGTTTAGCTCTAGCAATCACATTATCGTCTATGTCCGTTGCATGAATTTGAAACGTTGAAAGTGGAGCAAATTTAGACAAAATCATCGCTAATGTATAGGGTTCTTCACCAGTAGAACAAGCAGCACTCCATATTTTCAAGCGTTTATTTTTCTCGAGCAACTTGGGCAGAATAGTCTCTTCTAGTATTTTCCACCTTTTCCCGTTTCGATAAAATTCAGAAACGTTTATCGTCATTCGATCTAAAAACTCATAAAACAATTCTGGTTGATTGTTTAAACCTTGAAAGAACTCTTGAAAGTTCTCAAAGCCTCGTTTCTCATACAAAGAAGTTAGCCTTCTTTTCATTTGGGCTTCCTTATACTGTGACAAATCAATGCCTGTTTTTTTCTTTATTTTCTTTATAAATAGTTCATAATCCCCATCCAACATACTCAACTCTCCCAATTCAATTCCAACAACAATATTATTTAGTATAGCTCAAAAATAGTTAGAATTGCTCAACTTTTTATAAAATAGATTGGGAAAAGTATTTAAATGTTTTCTTAACTACACTATAAAATAAAAAGTGTCCAAAACCACTCGGAATTAGCACTCTTGACTTTCAGAACTAGTTCTTATGTAGACCCAAATGATTTTTGCTCATTCCGAGTAAAACGACCGTTTCACTCGCCTGTTCATCATAGCTGACAGGTAGTCTAATTCAAAAAAGCCAAAAAAGACTTTTTTGGCTTTTTTTGAATTAGACAGAATGAACAAAATCGAACACTGAACTAAAAAATAATAGATCACAAGCTTTCAACTATTCTAAAGCACAACGGTCTTGACACACAAAAAACCACTCCAGAAAAACTAAGCAAAAGCACCCCCACTAAACTCCTATAGTCCCAACTTTTTGCCACAAGCAAAAAAACTAGCACTAGGCTAGTTTTTTAGTAAATCCAATTATTGATAAGTTTCTCGTAAGTAACTAGTTCTTCCTCTTTGAAAAACAGCCCGATCTCTCTTTCTGCGCTTTCAAGTGAATCTGAACCATGAATAATATTTTTTCCTACAGTTACACCAAAGTCTCCACGAATTGTTCCTGGAAGTGCTTCTTTAGGGTTCGTTTTACCCATCATTTGGCGGGTTACTTCAATAACATTTTCACCTTGCCATACCATTGCAAATACTGGACCTGATGTGATGAAATCTACTAATTCTCCGAAGAAAGGTCTTTCTTTATGTTCTCCGTAATGTTGCTTGGCAAGATCGGTTGAAATTGACATTAATTTTGAACCAACCAATTGTAAGCCCTTACTTTCGAATTTAGAAACAATTTCCCCAATCAATTGACGTTGAACTCCATCAGGCTTTACCATTAAAAACGTTTTTTCCATATTATTTCTCCACCCCACTGAATTATGTATGGGTTTTCATTCCCATCGAAATCTTATCATTATTTTGACTTTTTAGCAATCATTGGGATGGAGAAAAACATTATTATTTCTAAAATTTTCTTTTACCAATATACTTCGTCACACTGTACAACGTAGATCTTGATCGCCCACTTGGCAACTCTTCTAAAATGCTGAATGCTTTTTGTAAATATTGATCACTTACTTTTATAGATTTTTCAATGACATCACTTTGAAGAATTCGCTCAATAAGAGGATTTATTTCTTCAAAGGTTGTATCACTTGAAATTTTCTCCAACTCAATTCTAAACATAGGGTCCTCTAGTGCAAATAATACAGGAAGTGTGATATTTCCTTGTAGCAAATCACTACCTACTGGTTTACCTAGCTCTTCTTCTGTTGCTGTAAAATCTAGAATGTCGTCTGTGATTTGAAAAGACATTCCAACAAAATATCCATACCAATAGAGCTTTCGATGAATTTGTTCTGGTGCACCTGCTGCAATTGCTCCTAATTGACAACTGGCAGCAATCAATATAGCCGTCTTACGTTTAATTCTTTTCAAATAGGTTCGTAAAGATTGATCAACATGATATTTATCTTTAATTTGTTCAATTTCTCCTAAACAAACATCCACAATTGTTTTCGATAGAAGCCTGTGAGCCAAAGGATTCTCAATCTTTGTCATTGCCTCTAAAGAACAAGCGAGTAAGTAATCACCTGTATACATTGCAATACGGTTGTCCCATTTCGCTTTAATAGTAGGTTTCCCTCTTCGCAAGTCAGCATCATCGATTACATCATCGTGCACAAGAGAAGCCATATGAATCATTTCAAGTGATACAGCAACATGTTTAATCCTTTGAATATCATAGGTTCCAAACATTGCAGATAACAAAACAAAAACAGGACGAATACGCTTTCCGCCCGCCTGGAGAAGATGAAGTCCTGCATCACTAAGCATGGAATAATCGGACATCACAGTTTTTTCGAGTTCTTGTTCGATTAAGTCAAGATCATTTTTTAAAAAAGTATACAACGTTTTAAATTTCATCCGATTCACCTTAATACTTATGTTATCGTTTAATTTACAAGATCCAAGACCTTGAATTTATGTACATAAGCTCCCTCGTTTTAAGTTACACACCAGCAAGGGAGACACCATCAACTAAGTTAATTCCCTTCAGGTTTAACACCTAAATGCATGGCCGCCACTCCACCAGTAAAAGGCTTTACCTCAACACTCACAAACCCGGCATCTTCAAACATTTGAGCTAGCTGTTTCATTCCCGGGAAGTCTCGTGCAGACTCTTGTAACCATGAATATTCTTGATAACTTTTCGCAAAAACCTTCCCGAAAACAGGCATAACATAACGAAAATACATAAAATAAAACTGTTTAAAAACAGGTAGAGTTGGTTGAGAGGTTTCAAGACAAACAACTTTGCCTCCAGGTTTAACAACTCTGTTCATTTCCTTCAAGACTTGTATATAGTCTGGCACATTTCTTAATCCAAATCCAATTGTAACAAAATCAAATGAATTGTCTTCAAAAGGAAGCTTCATTGCATTACCATGAATAAGCTCAATATTAGCTAAGCCAAGTGATTTAACTTTTTCCTGTCCAATCGATAACATGTTTTGGCTGAAGTCTAGCCCGATTGCCTTGCCCCCAGAACCAACAGCTTCTGATAATGCTATCGTCCAATCAGCTGTTCCGCAACATACGTCTAAAGCAGCTTGCCCAGGTTGCACATTCATCCGACGCATTGTTTCTTTACGCCATGCAATATGTCTTTGAAAGCTAATAACTGAATTCATCTTGTCATAGTTTTTAGAAATCTTCTCAAAAACTCCATGAACTCTTTCTTCCTTGGATTGCTGCATTTTATAAACCCTCTTCCACTGTTTTATTATACTGTATATTTTCGTTAAAACGGATGGAATGCAACCTCTTTAGTAAAAAGTTTTTCATCGGTGGAGATTTAAAAAAACTGTTTTCTATTAATGAGACCGTTTCTTCAAAGTATTTGTTTGCAACGTCCTTTACATAGGTAGTTGCTAAAACAATCGAACCCTTATGAGACTTAGTAGCTAAATTAGTTTCATCACGTACCGTTTCATTAGATAAACGTTTAAACGATAGAAATTTAGTAGCTAGCTTTCTCCAAGAATCTACTTCCATGTGCTCCGAGACTTTCTGAAATAGAGCTGTCTCTATAATTAGCATGCTTTCAAGGGATATTTTGGAGTGAAATTCGGGATCATTATACAAACGAATTTTATGTTCATTAATTTCTTTTATTGCCATAGCTAATGTTCGAACCATCTTAATGTCTTTCATTTCTGATAACAATGAATAATAAAGGCCACTATAATAGTCCCCTGCTAAAACGGTTAGCTGTCTTTGTACAAATTGATCTTGATTAAGATGTGCAGATGTTGTAACCTCATCATGGGTATCAAGGGCGACTTGAACAAGCATAGCCGTCAATATGTAATTCTCCTTCATTTCATTCGAAAGATTTACTTCGTCAAAAATTGCGTAAAAGAGCAATAACTTATCTTCATCGATTTTTGGCACTGGTAAATGCTTAGCCAAAAAAGGGTGTGTAAGCTTCTTTTCTAATGCTGTTCTCAGTTTAGCTAAATTAACATAGATGTCCTGCAAAAGTATCACCCTTGTCCCCATTTTCACAATATTCTATATGTATATGTGTTTTCGATAAGCTAGCAATGATAAATGATAAATAATAAAAAAAAAAACGATAGATACAATTATATCATATCATTATGTATACGTTAATACATGCAAAATGGTTTAAAACGCAAATAAAAGCAGGGGTCCCTGCTTACTTACGAGAATCACTTTCAACCTCACCAAAACTTGACTGTATTAGTGCTTTACCACGGATTTTAATAGCCGATGTATGTTCTGTAAATTGAGCAATCATAACTTCGCCTTTATCAAGTTTTTCTGAATGATGAAAACGGGTATCCGTGCCACGCGTTAGCCCGATTACATTAACACCATCCTCAATTGCTTTAATAACAACAAAATCATTTTTTGGATTCATAGAATTCACCTACTCTTTATACATAATAGTAAAATGTTAGTAACTTATTTTATCAGGGATAAAACTTCCGAGCGTGCGGCCTTGTCACTTCTGAAAACACCTCTAACAGCAGATGTGACCGTTTGTGAGCCAGGCTTTTTTATACCTCTCATGGTCATACACATATGTTCAGCCTCTAAAACGACCATTACTCCGTGTGGATCTAATGACTCATTTACACTGTCGGCAATTGTTGAAGTAATTCTCTCTTGAAGCTGCGGTCTTTTTGCAACTGCTTCAACTGCGCGAGCTAATTTACTTAAACCTGTTACTTTTCCACCTTTAGGAATATAAGCTACATGTGCTTTTCCATAAAACGGGACTAAATGATGCTCACACATTGAATAAAACGGGATATCTTTAACAAGTACAAGCTCTTCATGATCTTCGCCAAAAACGGTTTTAAAATGTTCACTAGGATCTTCGTTTAAACCTGAGAAAACTTCTCCATACATTTTCGCAACACGCTTTGGAGTATCTAAGAGCCCTTCACGATTTGGATCTTCGCCAATCGCTTCAAGTATAAGTCTTACCGCTTCTTCAATTTGCTTAAAGTTCACTTGACCCATTTTCGTGTCCTCCTGATCTGAACGTTCATTTGATTCAGATTCTAGCATAACTTCACAGAAAAAAAGCAAAATAAAGGGTGTTATTGAATAGAGGAATGAAACATTGCAGCCTTCAGGAAATGATTCAGTTAGTAGTCAAATGAAAAGCCCCTTTAAAAGGGGCTATCTGTGAAGAAATAGTTGTGTATGTAATCAGATTTTCATACACGATTAAAAGCACATTATTTGCCTGCTACAGCGTCTTTAAGAGCTTTACCTGGTTTGAATGCAGGCACTTTGCTAGCTGAGATTTCGATTTCTTCTCCAGTTTGTGGGTTACGACCTTTACGAGCCGCACGCTCACGTACTTCGAAGTTACCAAAACCAATCAGTTGTACTTTATCACCGTTTTTAAGTGCATCTAAAAGTGTATCGAAAACAGCATCAACAGCTTTCGTTGCGTCTTTTTTTGATAATTCACTTGCTTCTGCTACTGCGTTAATTAGTTCTGTTTTATTCATGCCTTTCACCTCCTCCCAAAATGGGATGCTTATCAGCATTTTTTTAGTATGATAGTTATAGTTCACTAGGGGAAGAAGAAGATATCCTTAATTCACGAAACTATCACCTTTACTTCGTATTTCATTTCTTCACAGATTGTATCATTTCTATACATGATGGATCTACCTATCAACACGATTATCTTAAACGATATTTCTACACTTTTCAATGATTTTCCTCATGAAAATTGGTTTTTTAGGTATAATCGACCAACTAAAGAAAAGAAATACTGTTAGTAGATTAACATAACTAGTATAGGTAATCAAGTGACATTATTGTAATAAACTCAATAATATCAAGTGATTCCGACCTTTTTAAGAACGTATGTACCTGAAATTAGGGAAGTGAATCATTTTTTAGAGATGTTATCTTAAAATAAGTTTACTTTCCTCATAACTTTAATATAAAGGAAAAACACTGTAAAGAATAATTTTTCCAATATAACCTATTAACCAAACTAAATAAACCGACAACCTTTTATTAAGCATGGCAGTTCTTTTCTTCATACCATCCTTTTAAGAACAAAAGCGCAAGCGCCTTGGTCAGCCCCGACAAGCAAAAGGCGATTCTAAATAGAAGGCGTTCTTTGGCTTCAATTTAGAATTGACTTATGACCTCGAGGGGCTAGGCGCTGGAGCTGGATTCAGAAACGCAGACTTAGTATCAAATTTTATACTTTCTTATATGTTAAGAAAAGCGCAAGGCGCCCGCTTATCGGCGACAAGCATAAGACGAGCCGGCTGAAGGTTGTTCTTTAACCTTCTGGACGGCTTGACTTATGACCTCGAGGCAGTCAAAAACGCGACGTCAATCGCCATGACTGCACTAGCACGTCCTGTGCGTCGGGGCTAGGCGCTGGAGCTGGATGCAGAAATGTTATCCACAGTTTGAATTTCCTAAACGAAAAAAAAGACCCCTTTTTAAGAGGTCTTAGTCCTACAGGATGATCGCGATTAAGCCACCAGAGCCTTCGTTAATTATTCTTTCTAGGGTTTCTTTAAGTTTATATCTTGCATTTTCAGGCATTAGTGAAAGCTTAGCTTGAATTCCTTCACGAACAATCGAGCTTAAGCTGCGACCAAAAATATCGGAATTCCAAATGGACAAGGGATTATCTTCAAAGTCCTGCATTAAGTATCGAACTAACTCTTCAGATTGCTTTTCAGTTCCAATGATTGGAGCAAATTCTGATTCTACATCTACTTTAATCATATGAATAGATGGTGCTACTGCTTTTAGACGAACACCAAATCTTGATCCTTGTCGGATAATTTCTGGTTCATCTAAACTCATGTCGGCAAGGGCCGGTGCTGCAATGCCGTATCCTGTTTGTTTCACCATTTTTAGTGCGTCAGCTACTTGATCATATTCTGCTTTCGCATAAGCAAAATCCTGCATCAGTTGTAGTAAATGGTCTTTTCCGCGAATTTCTACACCAACGACTTCTTTAAGAATTTGATCATAAAGATCATCTGGTGCATAGAGATCAATCTCAGCGATTCCTTGCCCCATTTCAATTCCAGCCAGACTAGCGCGATTAATGAAATCATATTCACTAAACTGACCCACTACACGATCAACATCACGTAGTCTCTTGATATCCTTCACAGTATCTTTTACTGCCTCTTGATAGCTTTCACGTAGCCAGTGGTTTTCACGAAGCACCATTACCCAGCTAGGTAGGTTTACATTCACTTCTAAAACTGGGAATTCATAAAGGGATTCTCTTAGAACATTCATAACGTCTGACTCTCTCATACTTTCAACACTCATTGCTAATACGGGGATATCATACTTCTTATTTAACTGTTGACGAAGCTTTTCTGTATCAGGGTGATGAGGCTGAACCGTGTTAATAATCATAATGAAAGGCTTGCCGACTTCTTTTAATTCTTCGATGACTCTTTCTTCTGCTTCTACGTAGTCTCTTCTTGGTATTTCACCAATTGATCCATCTGTTGTAATCACACATCCGATTGTTGAATGTTCTTGAATAACCTTGCGTGTACCAATTTCTGCCGCTTCATGGAACGGTATTGGCTCTTCATACCAAGGAGTGTTAATCATACGAGGACCATTTTCATCCTCATATCCTTTTGCACCAGGAACAGTGTAACCTACGCAGTCTACTAATCTAATATTAACTTCAAGGCCCTCATCAACGTGAATAGAAACCGCTTGATTCGGAACAAACTTCGGCTCAGTCGTCATGATTGTTCTTCCAGCAGCACTTTGCGGAAGCTCATCCTGGGCGCGAGCTTTGTCTGATTCGTTGTCAATGTTAGGTAGTACGACTAACTCCATAAATTTCTTTATAAAGGTAGATTTCCCTGTTCTTACTGCACCAACTACACCAAGGTATATATCGCCACCCGTTCGTTCAGCGATATCCTTGAAAATATCTACTTTTTCCAAGTGATCCCCTCCCGATCATACAATATTGGGATAAATCTTATCCGTCTTCTTAATAGGACATTATAAGTTTATGATGTTGTCCTAATTATTTATGACTAGGGTGATAAAATTTTTTCCATTATCGCTGATTTCTTTGTTATTTAGGTCTCTATTAGCGAAAAAAGAAAACCCTTCTTTTAGAGTTTATTCTCCAAAGAAGGGTTCATGACATAAATATAAAAAATAGTTGGATTTAGATATAAAGTAATCAAGATTGTTCGTTCAGAAATACAGGTTCATTTTTATCATCGATCGTATATGGCACAGAATACGCAGGGACAAAATATGTATCTTCAATCAATAGATTTCGAATATCATCGCCAGTTTTAAAGGAATGCTCCTTTGTTTGTAAGGCCTTGTATAAATCTATTCGATAATCTACATAAATCTCACCATTTTTATCAATAACAAATGGCAGATACTCACCTGAATATGGACTTTCAACACTTGGCGCTTCTTTATAGCCAAGCTTTTTATAATCTAGTGTATAAAGTTCATTTGTTAATACATCTTTAAATGGTGGATACCCATTTGATTGACGATACACATTTAAGCGCATATTTAAGTCTCTAATTTTTTCTGAAATTCTTAAGTCAATGAGTTTTACAGTGGGATTTTCTTCTACATCCACTAATACATAGAGATAGATTCCACCATTTTCATATGAAGTACCTGGTGGTTCAGCCATAAACCTTGGTGCTAATTTGTTAAAATCAATTGGGTATTTTTGATAAAGTGAGGTTGACATGTCTCTTGTCTTAATAGGTAACAGCCCACCTGTTTCTTTCTGAAATTGTTCTACAGCATTTTGAACAGATACAATTTGATCATCGTAGGGGACTGCATTCTGCCCTAAACGCTCATCTGGATATAAACAGCCTGTTAGTATCATACAGAATAACATAAGTGGTACAAGCTTAATTATTTTCACAATTGAAAACTTCCTTTAATCTGCAATAGTAGTTTATTCACTGACAGGGCCACTAAACACAACAAAAAGGATAATAATGCCCGCTAGAATCATAAAAAAATAGGCAAGAACACTAAAAATCACTTTTAAGAAACCCTTTAATTTAAATCGACTTAAGTAAATAAAAATAATGGCAATAAACATAAAGCCCATTGATGCTAATGCAATCCACATCTTCATAAGAGCTATATTCATTCTAACTCCTCCTCATTCCAAGGTAGATTATAATACACTTCTAAGAGCTTGTCCAAAGTTGACTTAAGATTGTCATAATTTATTGAAAAAACGATAAAAAAAACTGAAGTAAAGAGGGGGCACACTTTACTTCAGCGGGGAAAACGACTAATTTTCTACCTATGCGAAAAGAGCAACTCTTATTTTACTACGATGCATTTTATGCGGATTTGAATGGTTTTGCATCCTCTAATGCCTAAGATAAGCTATAAAGTTTACAAGTCGCAATAGTGAGTATAGCTGAAATGGGTATAGGAGGACTCATTTTCATGACATCTAATTCATCCGCGGTATGCAACAAGCCTTCATACCTTTTTTAGGATCTTTTTTAATTCGTAAACTCAAGATATTCTATGCATTGATTCTAAATTGGTCACATTTCTTCTTAGTTAAAAGGAGCGATTATCCATTATATTAACAAGATCTTCCATTTCATGTGTCTTTCCACGAGTCATCAAGGAATCCACAGCATCTTTTGGACTTTGTCCGTTAAATAACACTTGATACAAAGCCTCTGTAATCGGCATTTTTACCCCGTACTTTTCTGACAACTGTTGTGCAGCTTTCGTTGTTCGAACTCCTTCCACAACCATTCCCATGTTTTCCAGTACTTCTTCTAGTTTGTGACCTTTGCCAAGCAAATTCCCTGCTCTCCAGTTTCGAGAATGAATACTTGTACAGGTAACAATTAAATCACCAATGCCTGTTAAACCAGAGAATGTTAGTGGATTTCCACCTATTTTACTTCCCAACCGTGCAATTTCCGCTAACCCTCGAGTGATAAGGGCTGCCTTAGCATTATCCCCATAGCCAAGCCCGTCAGAAATACCTGCAGCAAGTGCAATGATATTCTTTAAAGCACCACCAATTTCAACGCCAATTACATCAGGGTTTGTGTAAACACGAAAATGTTGGTTAATAAACAAATCTTGAATATATTCAGCTTTCTCCATGTTTAATGAGGAAGCTGTCACTGTCGTTATATGCCTCCTGCTTACTTCTTCAGCATGACTAGGACCAGATAGGACAACTACAGCTTCAAGCATATGTCCGGGCATCTCTAATTCAATAATTTCTGAAATTCTCAACAGTGAATCAGGCTCAATCCCCTTACTAACATGTACAATGGTTATAGAATGTTTGAGCTTTGCTGAGACTTGATTAAGAACCTCTCGAATAGCTTTTGTAGGAACAGCGAGTACAATGGTATTAGTACCCTCTAAACTTTCTTCAATGCTTGAGTAACCGATAATATTTGTAGGCAGCTCAATTCCAGGTAGATACTTTTCATTAGTATGTGAATGGTTAATTTCAGTGATTTGTTCCGGACGATGTCCCCACAGTCTTACTTGATGACCATTATCAGCTAGTACAATTGCTAATGCTGTTCCCCAACTTCCTGCTCCTAACACAGCGATCTTTTCCATCACTTCACACCCTTTTCTATAAAAATACACGAGTATAAACGCCTGTAACTAGTGCAGGTGTTAACCTCTAATTAACTCAACTTAACAGTATTACTTTCTAGCTCTTGGGAAAATTTTAATTGGTGATCCTTCAAATTCAAATGCTGCTCTTACTCGGTTTTCCAAGAATCGTTCATACGAGAAGTGCATTAATTCTGGTTCGTTAACAAACACAACAAATGTTGGTGGTTTGATTGCCACTTGTGTTGTGTAATAAATTTTCAGACGTTTCCCTTTATGTGTTGGCGTTGGATTCATGGCAACAGCATCCATAACGACGTCGTTTAATACACTTGTTTCAACTCTTCGCGTATGATTTTCACTTGCTAATAAAATTTTAGGCATTAACGTATGAATTCGTTTTTTTGTTTTTGCTGATAGAAAAACAATTGGAGCGTAGTCTAAAAACTTAAAATGATCACGGATGTTTTGCTCGAATTCCTTCATCGTGCGCTCATCTTTTTCAACCATATCCCATTTATTTACGACAATAACGATTGCTCTACCTGCATCATGTGCATACCCAGCAATTTTCATGTCCTGTTCAATGATTCCTTCTTCACCATCAATCACGACAAGAACGACATTTGAGCGGTCGATCGCTTTTAATGCACGTAATACACTGTATTTTTCTGTTGATTCATAAACCTTGCCTTTTTTACGCATTCCTGCTGTGTCGATAATAACAAATTCTCGACCTTCATATTTATAAACAGTATCGATTGCATCACGTGTTGTTCCAGCTATGTCACTTACGATTACTCGGTCTTCACCTAAAATGGCGTTTACCATTGAAGATTTTCCAACATTAGGTCTACCAATTAATGAGAATAATACAGTTCCTTCATCATAATCATCAGAACCAACGTTTTTAAAATGTTTAGCAACCTCATCTAGTAAATCCCCTAATCCTAAACCGTGAGCTCCTGAAATCGGAAAAGGTTCCCCAAATCCAAGTGCATAAAAGTCATAGATGCTTGGACGCATATCCGGGTTGTCAACTTTATTTACTGCCACAACAATTGGCTTATTCGAACGATATAATATTTTGGCAACCTCTTCATCAGCCGAGGTTACACCTTCACGTCCATTTGTAAGAAAAATAATCACATCAGCTTCATCAATTGCGATTTCAGCTTGTTGACGAATTTGTGAAAGAAAAGGCTCGTCTCCGATATCAATTCCACCTGTATCAATTAAGTTAAACTGATAATTCAACCATTCTCCTGAGCTATAAATACGATCTCTTGTCACACCTGGGGTATCTTCAACAATGGAAACTCTCTCCCCAACAATTCGATTAAATATCGTTGATTTCCCAACATTTGGGCGACCTACTATTGCTACAACCGGTTTTGCCATATAAAACATCCTTCCTGTTTCTCTATGTAAACTTCTTGGCTAATATTTTAATTAAAAGACGTTTAAGTTTATTATAGACAACGCATAGAATTTATAATTCATAAAAGAAACCCTTCTTTAAATTGAGAAGGGCCTTAACTTTTATATATTAGCAAACATTTCACAAAACCTCAACTCAGTGTTTGACAATAATGTAAAGATCATCACCAATTCCGTGGGCAATTCCATCTAAGATCGCTTCTAGATTCGTCGCCACGAAGTCCATTTCATCCTTTGTTTGACAGTTAAAGATAGCTGTACTGCCTGACGCTTTTGATGGATTCGTGGTGATGATCGCTAGAATATATTTTTCTAATGCACTCATTTTCCCCCACCTCGCCGGTTTGCTTTTGCCTCACTTGGCATGCGGATGGCATTTTCAAGTGTTGGTACTTCTCCAACAACTTGAATTGCCTTATCAATATCATGATCTTGCGGAAGAACGAAAACACCTAGCCTTCCATCATTTAAATCACGCTTGGCCAGTGGTACTAAAGACGGTTCTCCTGTGTCACGCACGACCCCAAGTGCAGTTGATACATCATGTAAGATCGCCTGCCTTTGACCTAAGTTCGCGATTGTTGCTTTCGCATTAATGTTTTTAGGTGTCAAAATAAAGCCCATTCCGTATTTCAAGATTAGTTCTTGTTTAGCAGGAAGACCAATATTCATAATGTAGATATTGCCTACATACAGACCTGGGCCCTCAAAATGAGGTTTTACAAATTCAATATCCGCAATATTCTTTAATCTGCTACCTGCCATTAACATTTTAGATATAAATATACAACCAATCCCGACAATTAAAGCTGCCCAGAAATTAAAAACTAGAAAGGCAAAGGTTGTTAATAACGAAGTAAAAATTACTAGATAATTACGACTTTCAAATGCGATCGCAATTCCCTCAATATATGTACTACCTCTTGGAACTAATTCATAGCCGTCTAACTCGGTCAGTGTGTTTCTCTCCATGTTTCGAACGTCACGAAATTGAGAAGCAGCTAAAGTAAGGAATGTGATGGCAGTAAATTCTTCTTCCATAATTGCAGGGACAGCAATTGTTCCAAGACCTGCGGCAATTACGCCAAGTGCAATATGGATAATCTTCCCATGCAAATAGGTTGGATATTGCCGGTAATCTGTTCTCAGCATATACAACCTCGTTATAACGCCCATAATGACTCCAAATAATACCGGATATGTGAATTCATTCATTTTAGCCTTGTTTCTCCTTTATTGGCTTTTGTAGATTGTTCTCAAGCATCACAACAACATGACTATAGGCATTCCAAATAAAAATAAAGGCACACCCTACAACCGTAATATCTAAAAACTCGGTGGATCCTATGATTAAATGCTGATGAAATTGTCCAAGAACGAACCAATATAGAAACTCTCCTTGACAGATCGCAATTAAATAGTAAGAAAATTGTGCGGTCACTGTCTGGCCAAGGTATATCGAGAGAGCTCCGATAACGAAGCTCATTATCCAGACACTATCTATAATGAACCATACAGGATCATATAATCGTATTAGAAGAATACCAGCATAAGCAAATGTAAGTGCAATTGATGTGATAAAGATACCAAACGTATAGTTATTTTTATAAACTGCAAGGAAAAACCCGCACATTAGAAAGAGAAAATAAGAGATTGAAATATTAAAATGAGCAACAACAACAAACAGTCCGCTTACTAATATATTTGTTAATATAAAAAGCGAACAGGAAAACCTCATTACACTTTTCTTTAATAAGAAAGTCGCGATAATCCAAGCAGCCCACATTAACCAATAATATAAAATACCTTCCACAATCCACCCTCCTACCATTCCCATTATGTCTATTTCCACTCGTGTTTAATCGAAGAACAGGAAAAATAGCACGAATATTTAATGGAAAGTAACAAAAAATGAAAGTACACGTTGTAATTTTTTTAGAAACTCTTAAACAATGTGATATCGGAATCGTATATCGAATAGTCAGATGGAGGTTTTGAAGAAGATGGGAAAAGATCGTCAAGAAAAGAAGCTAAGAGAAAGTAAACGCGTTGAATCAGATCGCGATCAATCAATTAATTACCCAGGCGGTACTACGCTTGAGGGAACGGAAACAGCAAGAAATCGAAATGAAAAGTAGATTAAGAAAAGCGCAAGGCGCCCGCTTATCGGCGACAAGCATAAGACGAGCCGGCTGGAAGGTTGTTCTTTAACCTTCTGGACGGATTGGCTTAGACCATAGAGCCGATGGCGCCTTGCGCTAGACACAAAAACTAAGTACAAAAAACTTATACTTTCTTATCTTTTTAAAAGAGCGCAAGCGCCTTGGTAGAGGAAGAAAGGCTAAGTTCGCAATATCCTGTTGCAACGCCTTTCTGACCTGCATCCTGCAGGCCTCCGACAAGCATAAGGCGATTCTAAATAGAAGGTGGTCTTTGACTTCAATTTAGAATTGACTTATGACCTCGAGGCAGTCAAGAAAGCGACGTCAATCGCCATGCCTGCACTAGCACGTCCTGTGCGTCGGAGCTGGACTTGCGAAACGCTTACTGTGTCTAAGAATTATATAAATTCTGGTACAAAAAAGTGGCTTACTTAGAAAACTTCAAAGTAAGCCACTTTAATAAACATTATTTATAATTCGAAATAATTCTTCTTTGACTAAATTGCTTTGTATCAATACCTCGTTCCGTAAGCCAGTGATGGGTACTTCCTGATAAGACAAGAGGTGTTTGCTTTAAATCAGTAATCGTTTTTGCGCCTAGTGCGGTCATAATCATTTTTAAGTCATCTAGGATTAGATTTATTTCATCGACTAATGGTCCAGCACCTTTTTCAACTAATATTTTCAATAAGTAGCCTGCCATTCCAACCGCTGATGCACCTAAAGAAATTGATTTAGCAATGTCCAAGGCATTTTGAATACCACCTGAGCCGATGATGGTTGCATGTGGTAACGTAGCCTTCATTTCTGTAATAGAAACAGCCGTGGGTATTCCCCAGTGATCAAAATAGCTTAGCATTCGATGTCTTCGACTATTTTCTATTTTTGAAAAATTTGTTCCACCAAATCCACCAGCATCTATTGATGAGACACCGATGTCATGTAACAGTTTCGCTGTATCCATATTGATTCCAAATCCGACTTCTTTTACAATAACTGGAACGCCTACATGTTGAACGATTGATTCAATTCGTTTTAAGGCACCTGTAAAGTCACGGTCACCCTCTGGCATTACTAGTTCTTGAACAACGTTTAAATGAATTTGCAGAGCATTGGCTTCAATCATATTTACAGCTAGCTTTGCTTGTTCCACGGTCGCTTCACTACCAAGGTTTGCAAACAGGATACCATCTTTGTTCACTTTTCTTACGATTTCATAAGAAGGGCGTTCATTTTTGTCTTTTACTGCGGACATTTGTGAACCAACAGCTAAACCTATCTTTGTTTCAGCTGCAGCCCTTGAAAGTGCCTCATTGATGCGCAGTGTCTGCTCCCCACCCCCACCAGTCATTGCATTGATAAAAAGAGGCGAACTTAAAGTAAGTTCGCCGACTTTTGTAGTCAATTCAATGTTTTCAACAGATTGGTTAGGCAGGCTTTGATGAACAAATGTAATATCGTCAAAGCCATTTAATCGATGCTGACCCGTTGAAAGGGCATGTTTAATATGCTCCATCTTTCGTTGTGCTCTGTTGTTCACCTTTATCACCGTTTTTATCTAAGTTTTTTTAATTGATCGCCGATCATTTCACCTAATTGAAAGCCAGATGATGATTCTTCTTTTGCTTGGTAATTCCTGAAATCCTGGTCATTTCCTTTTGGTGCTTCTTCTAATTCACGAATACTTAGTGAAATTCGTTGCTCAGCTTCATTAACATCAAGAACTTTTACTTTTACAGTTTGACCTTCGTCTAATACTTCTTGTGGCGTACCAATGTGCTTATTGGAAATTTGAGAAATATGGACAAGTCCTTCTACTCCGGAAATAATTTCGACGAATGCACCGAAAGACACTAATCGTTTCACTGTTCCTTCAAGAATATCACCAGGTTTCACTTGTTCTTTAATATTAGACCATGGTCCAGGTAACGTTTCTTTAACTGATAGTGAAATTCTTTCATTGTCACGGTCAACAGCTAATACTTTTACAGTTACTTTTTGGCCTTCCTCAACTACATCTGATGGTTTCCCTATGTGTGAGTGAGAAAGTTGGGAAATGTGAACAAGTCCGTCAATACCACCGATATCAACAAATGCTCCAAAATCAGTTAAGCGCTGGACAGTTCCTTCTAGTACTGATCCTACCTTAATAGATTCAAGAAGCTCTTGCTTTTTATTCGTTTGTTCTTTTTCTACAACAGCTCGATGTGAGAGAATCACTCTGTTTTTTTCACGATCCAATTCCACAACCATGAGTGATAGCATTTTTCCTTTGTAATCAGAGAAATCTTCAACATAGTGGGACTCTACTAACGAAGCCGGGATAAACCCTCTAACTCCTAAGTCCACAACAAGACCGCCTTTGACAACATCTTTAACTTCTGCCTCAAATACCTTTTTCGATTGAAAAGATTCTTCTAAACTGTCCCAAGCATTATCAGCATCAATTGCTTTTTTGGATAAAATGATTGCTTCTTCTTCAACCTTTAATACTTTTAGTTTTAAAGAATCTTTTTCATTTAATGCGTCAGATGCTTTTTCAACATGTAAACTAGAAAGCTCACTTATTGGGATTATTCCATTTTGCTTGCAATTTTCGATTTCAACAATAACTTGTTTTTCTTCGACTTTCATTACGATCCCTTTTACCACGTCACCGACTTCTGGCGATTCAACAGAAACTCCATTCAACTCTTCTACCATTCCATTTACCTCCTTGGTCAAAACCTGCGCGACTTTTGATAAATATGTAAGCTTTCATTTTATTCGGAGCTATACTCTAACAATTTAGAATAAAATGAAAATATCTCTTTTATTAAACTTCTAATAAATGCTACTTTTTGTCAAGTAGTAAGTCTTCAACTAACGATTTTTTTCAAGAAGATTTTGAATTTCTTTCATAATTAATTCTGTCGTTTCGTCTGCTGATGCTTTTCTAGCTCTTAATTCATCAATATTTACTGGCTTTCCATAAACAACCTTTAGCGATCGAAAGGCTTTATATGGTCCGATAATTGCACAAGGAACAATTAACGCATCCGAACGAAGAGCGAAAAAACCAGCACCTGATAAGCCTTGACCCAATTCACCATTTCGACTTCTAGTTCCTTCAGGGAATAATCCTAACACATTACCCTCTTTCAAGATCTTTAAACCAACACGTAATGCTTCTCTGTCGCTCATTCCTCGCCGAACTGGGAATGCCCCTAAGTCAGGAAGAAGCTTTCCTAAAATCGGAAGCTTGAAAGCCTCAGCCTTCGCCATGAAATGAACTTTTCTGGGAGAAGTTATCCCTACGACGGGAGGGTCAAAATTATCAATGTGATTTGAGCAGAGTAAAACCGCACCTTCCTTAGGAAAGTGCTCTAGACCGGTAATTTTGATTCTATACAACGGTTTGAAGATTACATAAACGAGAGATCTTGCAAAAAAGTATAATGACATATTAATCAAGCCTTTCTTCAATCAATTGTTTAATTTTTTCAACAACATCTTCAATTGAAAGAGAAGTTGTGTCAATTTCAATTGCATCATTTGCTTTTCTAAGAGGGGCAATTTCACGTTCAGAATCTAATTTGTCACGATTTGCAATCTCAAGTTTTAGTTGTTCAAAATCTGATAAATACCCTTTTGATAAATTTTCATCATGCCTTCTTTTCGCTCTTTCATCTACTGATGCTCTTAGGAATACTTTTAATTCCGCCTGTGGCAAAACATGTGTACCAATATCTCTTCCATCCATGACAACACCACCACTAGTAGCTAGCTCACGTTGACGTTTGACCATTTCTTCGCGAACCAAGGCGTGCCTTGCTACAATTGATACATTATTCGTAACTTTACTCATACGAATTACATCAGTAACGTTTTCTTCATTCATCAATACAATTTGTCCTTGTTCTGCAGGAATTAAGTCAATTTCAACTGTAGAAAGAACTTCTGCCACTTCACTCTCATTTTCAATGTCAACCTGCTTAGTTAATACTGCATAGGTCAAAGCACGATACATTGCACCGGTGTCAATATATATATATGAATAATACTCTGCAAGTATTTTAGCGACTGTGCTTTTTCCTGCGGCAGCAGGGCCGTCAATCGCTACGGATATTTGTTGTTTCATAGTTCCTCCTAGTGAATATAGTAGTCTAGTAAATTAGTATGATTAATTGTTCTAAAGAAGGGCTTTTATTTATTCCCTCTTTTAGAATGGGTTCAGGCACAATACTTTTACAGAGCTTAATAAACAGGGTGCAGATTAAACCAGCATTCAATTATTAAATGTTTCAATCCATTCAGTTATTGTAATTTTATTTACACCTTCATATTGAACAACCCGAGAAATATAAGGCTGAATTTGTGGTTGTTGTATTAATACTTGTGAACATACAAGTAAAATAAATTGAATAACAACTAACTTAATTAATATTCGTTCGAACGTTTTCACAGTTTCAACTCCGGCATTTTTTACTATTATACCTTTAAAAACCGCACTTTATTCGAAAATGACTCCTCTTCTCTTCATTAAGATTTGTTGATCAAAACAAAATCTTATAACAGTTTGCTGTGCTTTCTCTTCAATATTTAGAAACTGTAGCGGCAACTTATTATATCCAGGATGTTCACCTGGTAATATACGGATAACTTTTGACTTTACGTTCAAATGTTCTATATTCCCATTTTGAAAAGGAAGTGAAAACCAAACATTGACTTCTTGTCCATTATTCAAGGGTGATTCCCTTGGAATAATAATGGCAGTTCCACCTGCACTCAAATCAGAAGTAACCGCAGTAAAAGGCTGGAACTCGTCGTTTAAAGAATGGATTGCTATGTCAATATTTGTATCAACCCTTACATATTCTCGTCGTTGAATGCGAATAACTTGATCATCACCGGGAAATGTCAGAGAAATCATCGGTATATTTTCTTTTAATCTTCCTGTAACTTCAGACTGAAATTTAAAAGCATTTTGATCTTTACGGACAAAAGAAACATATAACTCAGTACCCATCATTAAATAAGCAGTTCGACCTGTTTTTTCATTAATAGGATAATCAATATATAACTGATTTCCTTTTCTTTCCACTAGTTTACACTTTAACTTTTCGTTAGTTAGATCTTTTGTTTCTAATAATAAAACATCCCCAATATTTAACACATAATCACTCTCTCTTAAACGACTCTCCTATTTATTAAATCACGATCTATAAGAGTTTTGCAAGAGCGGAACAAAAGCGAAAGCTGATACAAATACACTTCTTTAATTTTAGATAAAAAAAAGAGAAAAGGATTTTGACCCTTCCCTCCTAGTACTTTAGATTTCTTGATAAAGTGGTTCTGGATTTTTTAGTTTTTCTACTTTTTCTTCTAGGCCATTATCCGCATCGATAAAGATTCGGTATGTGTCATTTTCTATCGTTCCTAAAAATTCATAACAGAGAACCTCTTCACCCAGTTCATTGACAATAACTGCTAGTCTGTCTTCTTGAACCTCTAAGCTTGGGCTTAACATCCCTCTCGCTTCTTCTTTTGAAATTTTAGGTTTAGGTAATTCTCTCTTTTTATGAGCAGCTAAATAATCTCTCGCTGAAAATCCAACTACTTTTCCATCGTCTAGTGCGACTTTGATACGAATCGCATCTGGGTACAATCTAACTCCTTGCTCCACAGATACATATGAAAATACTCCTATGTTGTCATACTGTGCACTTTCATACAATTCTAGATCTTTAAAGTTGTGTTGCTCTAAAAATGCCAAAGCATTATTTGACGCTTCATTCAAACCAATTTTCTTCTCCTTCACATCGCGATTTTGAATAAAGAAGATTGGATAACCACCTTTTTTCGTTATATCCATGTTGATATCTGCTTTGCTTTTGTTATCATGCATTGATAAGCTATAAAATTCATAGTCAGATCCTTCACCGCTACTTGTTACTTTAATTTCATTTACATTTTTAGGTACGAATTTTTTTGCGATCGTTTTGGCTTCTTGCTCAGTTATTTCTTTGCCTTCTAAATCTTCAAAGCCTTTGCTTCGGTTTTTTATGGATGTAAATGAAGGACCAAAGTCCGTTTCAGAAAAAGCATCTACATTTTCTTCAACTGTTTTAAACCCATCGATGATGGTGTTATCTGCTTGTTTCTGACCTGAAGCAAGTGCTAATTCAACATCCATCCAACGTAAATTATTTTCAATTACAAGATGTTGCACATTTCTCAGTTCTTTTTGAATATCTGAAGACTGCTTATACAATGATTTAAGCGTTTTGTACTCATCATCTGATAATGGCTCTTTCTCTAGATCACGGACGGCTGCTCGATAACTAAAGTCACCAATATTAGCTAAGAATTCCTCTGTCTTATTAAATGGGAGCAAAGACAAGGGTAGCTGCCCAACATCTGAGTGAGCTTGAGATGTAATTCTCCACACGTCAGCTAGTGCAGGTGATAATGATTTTTTTGAATTCATTGCTAATGTGGCACCAATTTTGTCATTTAGTTGATCTACTCGAAATGTTAAATCATGAAAGGCCCGTTGATAGCTATTTTCGGCCTGAATTAACACAGCATCTTTTTCTTGATGCTCTTTATAACCCCAATATGCCGAACCTACTACGCCGATTGTCAATAATGCTATGACAATTCCACGAAACATTATTCATCACCTCAATCACAGAAAATATGTTTTCCGATTTTTTTAATTTGCGGTCGACCCCAAATCCAAGAGCTAGTCGCTGTGTCTGGATTAAAATAGTACAATGCATCTTCACTTGGATCTAAACCATTTATAGCATCTAATACAGCCTTCTTCGCTGTATCATTGGGTGTTAAGTTAATTTGCCCATCTGCAACTGCTGTAAAAGCACGTGGTTCATAAATAACTCCTGAAACAGTGTTTGGAAAGGTTGGGCTATTTACTCGGTTTATAATGACTGCCGCAATCGCTACTTGTCCAATGTAAGGTTCTCCCCTCGCTTCACCATATACAGCATTTGACATTAATTGAATGTCATTTTGAGAAAACCCACCGGGCATATTTGCTGCTGTAGGATTTTGCTCTTCCTGCTGTGGTGCATTCTCAGGTTGAGGCTCTGGTTCTTGCTGCGGTTGTGGTTGTTGCTGCTCTTGCTGCTGTTGTGGTTGTTGCGGTTGTTGCTGCTCTTGCTGCGGTTGCGGTTGTTGCTGCTCTTGTTGCCTAGCTTGTTCCTGTTGCTTAGCTTGCTCTTGTTGCTTAGCTTGCTCCTGTTGCTTAGCTTGCTCCTGTTGCTTAGCTTGCTCCTGTTGCTTAGCTTGCTCCTGTTGCTTAGCTTGCTCCTGTTGTTTAGCTTGCTCTTGTTGCGGTTGCTTAGCTTGCTCCTGTTGTTTAGCCTGCGGTTGCTTTGGCTGCGGTTTGCTTTGAGCTTGAGATTTATATTGTTGCTCCTGCTGGAGTTTCCTTGCTTCAGCTTGTTGTTTAGCCTTTGCCCTCGCTTCTTGACTAGGAGCAGATTGAATACTCAATGGCACTCCACCATAATGAGTAAAGTCTCGACCAGCTTTCAATTGTTCATAAACATATGATTTATAATATTTAGTTGTGTTTATGAGCTTATCTTTCGTTTTTTGACCTACAAGTCCATCAATTTCCTCAAGACCAAATTGATGTTGAAAATTACGTGCTGACCAATACGTACTCCAACCATAAACACCATCTATCGTGCCGTGATAGTACCCGTTATATTGAAGTCTGGACTGAAGCTCAATAACATCATTTCCTGTTGCTCCTCTTTGAATGACTTGATTCGAAAAAGCATGAGCGTTAGGAAGTTTTGGTGAAAAGAATTGAAATGTGATTGATACTGAAAGAAACAGTAAGACCATCAACATTATGCGCATGTTTTTCATGTTGCTGCCTCCCCTTCTTGGTGTTTTTTTGCTTATATGTATTTTCTGTAGTGTTTGGTATTTTATTCATTGAATTAAACCTAAAGCCAATTTCTCTAAGTAATGGCAACTAAATTCTATAATAAAAACAAAAAGAAGCCACCTGAAAGGTAGCTTCTACTTTATAAATATTGATTGATAAGTCTAGCTCTCTTCGCTTTGTGAAGAGCGAACCACCACAAGAAAATCATAAATGGGAGCATAATAAATCGCCAATGATGGTAGCTAATTAATATATAATCATAAAGTCCATGTAAAAAGATAGGGAAAAATAAAGATAGAATAAGCCAGTTTCTTTTTTTTGAAGGTGATGAAGAAAATTTTCCTTTTCCTAAGTAATAGCCCATGATGACTCCTAATAGAGCATGACTTGAAACAGGTAAAATCGCTCTTCCAATTGCAAATTCTACGCCATTTGCAAATAAGTAAAGAATATTTTCCAGAGTTGCAAATCCTAAAGAAACCGATACACCATAAACAATTCCGTCGTAATGCTCATCAAAATGAGTATGCTGGTATATCGTGAAGAAGAGTATAAACCATTTAAAAAATTCTTCTAGAAAACCATACGCAAAAAAGGCGTGCAAAAGACTGGATGAAAAAACAAACTCAATCTCGAGTACGTATTGTATAAACATAATTGGAAATACAAGCAGCGCCCCAAATGCAAACGATCTGAAAACCATATAAATTGGTTCTGAATCATATTGATCGCGTAAATAAAAATAACTAAGTAAAGCTAGACCTGGGGCAATGCCCGCAGAAATAATTGCAACCATCCACAGGCCTCATTTCTTAATTTTTCTTTCTATTTTATCATCCTATCATGTTATCCTAGAATTGAAAATGTACTTATATTTAATTAACTAGCTCTGGAGGTTCTAATCATGCAAAACATCCTATTAATTCATACAGGTGGCACAATCTCAATGGAAGAAGATAAGAATACAGGGGAGGTAAAGCCAGGGGAATCAAATTTACTTGTTAAACATATAAATGGAATTCCGAATATAAATTTAATTTCACTGGAATTACTCCATTTACCTTCCCCACATATTACCCCAAACGATATGCTCAAAATAAAAGAGACGATTGAAGAAAAGGTAAAAAGTGATCAATTAGAAGGAGTCGTCATTACACACGGAACAGATACTTTGGAGGAAACTGCTTACTTTTTAGATTTAACACTTGATGTTGACATCCCAGTAGTGTTAACAGGTGCGATGAGATCTAGTAATGAGCTTGGATCTGATGGGTTATATAATTTATTATCTGCTATTAAAGTTGCTTCAGCAAAGGAAGCTAAAAAAATGGGTGTCTTAGTCGTGATGAATGATGAAATACACACAGCAAAAAATTGTACAAAAACTCATACAAGCAATGTTGCAACTTTCCAAAGTCCACAATATGGACCTATAGGTTTTGTAAATAAAAACGCTGTAGTTTTTCACCACAATCCTTTTGTAACGTCATCTTTACCTGTAAAATCTCTTAATAAAAATGTTTTACTTCTAAAAGCCTTCGCTGGGATGGACGATAGCATTCTTTCTGCCTTAGAAAATATTCAACTTGACGGACTTGTTATTGAAGCACTTGGTCAAGGAAATTTACCACCAAAAATGCTACCAGGAATAAAAAAATTAATTAATAAAGGGATACCAGTTGTCCTTGTTTCTCGCTGTTTCAACGGAATTGTACAAGATATATATGGATATGAAGGTGGAGGACGTCATTTGAAAGAACTAGGTCTAATCTTTAGTAATGGATTAAATGGACAAAAAGCGAGATTAAAATTAATGATTGCCTTGGAAAGCACAACAGAATTCGAGAAATTAGAAACAATCTTTTCTTATTAAAAATAGCAAATAGAGATGACCCTACATTGAGTTCATCTCTATTTGTTTTAAGTACGTTTTTTGATCTCATTTGCTATGATATCTCCATGGAAGCGACCATTTTCAATAAAAATTTCGTTTGAATTATTGCCGGCTGCAATAACTCCTGCAATAAAAATACCCGAAATATTTGTTTCCATTGTTTCGGCATTTAAGGAAGGGCGTCCTGTTTCTTTATCAATACAAATGCCCATTTTTATTAAAAAGTGGTGATCAGGATGGTAACCAGTCATAGCAAACACAAAATCATTATTGATTGTTTTTTCATCGCTGCCTTCAACGTTGTACGTTATTGTTTTCTCTTCAATTCTTTTTAATTGTGCTTGAAATTCCATCCTGATCGTTCCGTTTTTAACGAGTGCTTCAAATTCAGGTAATATCCACGGTTTAATGCTCGGTGAGTAATATTGCCCTCGATACAAGACAGTCACTCTTGCGCCAGCATTTACAAGCTCCAGAGCGGCATCCACACTAGAGTTCTTTCCACCAATCACAGCAACATCTTGATCAAAGTACGGATGAGCTTCTTTAAAATAATGAAATACTTTTGAAAGGTCTTCCCCTTCCACACCCATATAGTTAGGAGAATCATAATAGCCTGTAGCTATAATCACATATTTTGCCTTATACTGCTGTTTTGTAGTGCGAATTATAAATGCATTATCTATTTTATTTACTTCTTCAACTTTTTCAAACGGATTTATTCGTAGCTTCTTCCTTTTCACAACTTCGCGATAATAAGCTAGTGCTTGGTTGCGATGTGGTTTGCGATTTTCAGTTATAAAAGGAACCTCTCCAATTTCAAGCTTTTCGCTAGAACTAAAAAAGGTTTGATGCGTTGGATAGTGATAGATAGCATTTACAATGTTTCCTTTTTCAATAACTAGAGGGTTTTTACCGCATTTTTTTAAAGCAATTGCAGCAGCAAGGCCACATGGACCTCCTCCGACAATAATAATTTCTTCCATAATCACGTTTGTTCACTCCTGATCTATGAGTCAAACACAAAAATCTCCTACCGATAATGATAGGAGACTTTTCTGTATGTTGCAAATGAAATGATTAGATCCATCCTCTAAATCTAGATGCCTCGGCCATCTTTCTGACCCCAACCATGTAAGCCGCCAAACGCATGTCAACGCGACGATTTTGTGCTGTTTCGTATATATTTTTAAACGATTTGACCATTACTTTTTCGAGTTTCTCTTCGACTTCTTCTTCAGTCCAATAGTAGCCTTGATTATTCTGGACCCATTCAAAATAAGAAACGGTAACGCCACCAGCACTTGCAAGGACGTCTGGAACTAAAAGTATATCACGATCTGTGAGAATCCTTGTTGCTTCAAGAGTTGTCGGCCCATTGGCAGCCTCAACTACAATGCTTGCACGAATATTGTGCGCATTTTCTTCAGTAATTTGGTTTTCAATCGCAGCGGGAACTAAAATATCACAATCCAATTCTAATAATTCTTTGTTGGTAATTGTGTCAGTGAATAGCTTCGTTACTGTACCAAAGCTATCTCTTCGATCAAGTAAATAATCAATATCTAAACCATTCTCATCATGTAGTCCACCGTAAGCATCGGAAATACCGATTACTTTAGCACCAGCGTCATGCATAAACTTTGCAAGATAACTTCCTGCATTTCCAAAACCTTGAATAACAACTCGTGCACCTTCAATTGAAATTCCTTTTTTCATTGCAGCTTCACGGATACACAATGTTACCCCTTTAGCAGTTGCAGACTCACGACCATGTGATCCACCTAGTACTAGTGGTTTACCAGTGATGAATCCTGGTGAGTTAAATTCGTCAATTCGGCTGTATTCATCCATCATCCAAGCCATAATTTGAGAGTTTGTAAATACATCTGGTGCTGGAATGTCTTTTGTAGGTCCAACAATTTGACTAATTGCTCGTACATACCCACGGCTTAAACGTTCTAACTCACGGAATGACATATCCCTGGGGTCACATACGATTCCGCCTTTTCCTCCACCGTATGGAAGGTCTGCGATCCCACATTTTAAACTCATCCAAATAGAAAGTGCTTTCACTTCTATTTCTGTTACGTTAGGGTGGAAACGAATTCCTCCCTTAGTTGGTCCGACAGCATCATTATGTTGGGCACGGTAGCCAGTAAATATTTTAACTGAACCATCGTCCATTCGAACAGGAATTTTCACTGTCATCATTCTTATTGGCTCTTTTAAAAGTTCATAAACTTCTTCCGGATACCCCAATTTCTCTAGGGCATTATGTATCACCGTTTGTGTTGATTTTAACACATCATTTTTTTCAGTTGTTTTATCGGTGTTTTTTTCGGCTACCATTTAAGTTAACCTCCTACTATCTTTTCAGTTGAAATGGTGGATTGTCCACCATTCATGACATAGTATACACCTTCGAATGTTATATGCAAAGCAGAAAAAGTTCATTTATTGTTTTTTTATTCGGTTCTTGTAAGCGATTTCAAACTTAATATTGATTAAACTAATTATTAAATTGATAAAGGGCAACATAATTATTAAATATCGTTTATGTTTATAATTTCTTTCTGAAAATAAGAACAATTAATCCCTTGGCATTCCTTAGATCATGATAAGCTCCCTTTACAGAGGAAAGCAGTTTTATGAGTCTTTTTTTGCGTTTTTTTATACATTACTTATTCAATGCGGGTGATAAAAGTTAAATATAATATAAAATAAAAAAAGAAGCAGACTATAATTTTAGTCAGCTCCCTGTCGATTTTCCCTATATTTGTAGCTAGTTTACCTTTTTTTCCAGAAATACTGATAAATTTGTTGAATCGCTGAGTCTTTCATAATACAGTTTCCGTATTCTATTAACCTATGGATTGTAATCGTTGATGGACTCCCATATTCAGCGAGTATTGAAATCAAATCCTCTATCTTTAGTGGTTGGTCCTCACCTAAAAGTAAATAAAATTGATCTTGGTACGAGTAAATTGATCCATCAATAATATTTAAGTGATTTAAGCAATTTGAAAGGTTGATTAAATCTTCAAACGACTGAAATTCATAGATAATATCTACACTTTCATCAAGTTTTACTTGCATTTCTATATAATCGTCTGAATAATCATCGTCTATCTCTTCAGTTTCTTCATTTTTTGTCACAATAACGACCATACCTTGAGCCTGAAGTGAAAAAACTTCAACAGCAATCGGCCCAAATGCCTCAAAGCCTAATTCTTCACTTGCTTCATTCATCATGTCACGGAAAAGCTGATGAACCTTTAAAGAGTCTTTCCAAAGATCTTCTTTCGTTAGTCCTCGGTCACTTAGATCATCTGTTGTTAAGAAGATTTTTATCTTATTGTAGTTTAACCGCTCTAGCCGCATCCCTTACCCTCCTGCCGTCAGAACGCTCATGATACATACATTGTATGAATTTGCAGTGAGATGGTTCTAAGAATTTTGTAAACACTGTACACTAAAGAACATTTATTAGACAAGATATAAATCTTAGATCACACTTGCTAACTTACTTTTAAGCCACTGCTCCCATTCAGATTTCGTTTCTCCAAGTAAGTAATTCTGATGAGCCGTGAGAGCTTCGATTGTAACCTTGTTAAAGCCACTTCCACCTAATCCAATTTCTAATTGCTCATATTTTACTCTTAGGTGATCTACAAGTGCAAGGGTTTTAGATACGTTTTCCTCTAATGTACAAGCTAAGAAAAGAAACTTTGGTTTTACTTGGTCCAAAACAACATCAATGTCATCCTCGGGAATACTAGTCCCTAAATAAATAACTTCGAATCCTTTTCGTCTGAGAAACATAGTGAAAATTAACAATCCTAATTCATGCCATTCGTCTGGCCCACAAACTGCAATTACTTTTGGAAGTATCCCATTTATAGGTAATGTGTGGAGAATCATGCCCATTCTCGATCGCAGAAACGCTGAGGCAAAATGTTCATGTGCTGTAGTAATTTTGCCTGTTTCCCATAGATTCCCTATTTTCACTAACAGTGTGCCTAGAATATCAATCACAACTTTATCAATTGAATAAAGACTGAATGCTCGATTTAGTAACTCATGTGCTTGATTTTCATCGAAAGAAAGTATACTTTGAAGAAGCTCATCAGCTAGATCTAAAGATCTGTCATGGATATCCGCTTTATCATCTAATAGACTCGTTTCTTGTGTTGATACATGACTGTTTTCTAACAAATGAACTGCCTGACTGATTGTAAATCCCTTATTAACTTTATTGATTAACCATTTTAAAATTTTTATATGTTCTTCTGTATATAAGCGATGTCCTGAATCGTTCCGTTTTGGCGCAATCATATTGTAGCGTCTTTCCCAAGCTCTTAGCGTACCTGGCTGAATTCCAAGCATTTGGGAAACTGCTTTTATATTGTATTTGCCTTCAAGAGTAGACATAGTGCAAATCCTCCAATAACAAAAATCACTGTAAAGAAATTATATCGGATGTAGCAGTTTGTGTAAATTTTGTATAACATTTGAACAGACCATGCTAGAATGCATGGTCTGTTTAAAATAAGGTATAGTGATGCTTCCCTGTTCTCGTCAACTAGCCGTTACGGATTGTTATTAAATGGGCTTCTGCTGGAGCGCCAAGTCTAAGTGGAAGCTGAGTTGTTCCATAACCATTGCTAATCAGTATGGTAGATTGAGGCTTTTTGTATACCCTACCTTTTTCATATAGTCCTATGTTAAAGAACCTTATTTGCCCACCATGTGTATGTCCACTTAAAATAAGTGAAATCTTATGCATGTCTTGAACCTTATTTAAAATATCAGGGTTATGGCTCACCAAAATCCTAAATCCGTTTTTTGAGCAATCATTTAGAGCTGTTTCTAATTTGTCACGGTCATCCTTCAGATCATCAACACCTAATAAATTGATTTTTTCATTTGTCAGTGATTCAAAACTAACCGCTGTATTATCAAGAATTTTCACTCCTTGATCAATAAGAATGGAATCAAGCTTATGATAATCTACTTCATAGTCATTATTTCCCCACACAAAATAGGTTGGAGCTATCTTTTTAAGCTTCCTTACATTTTCCTCAACAGTTGAAAATGGTACACCACTTTCCATTAAATCTCCACCAATGATCACCAAGTCAACTGATTGATCTATTTTGTTTAATAATTTATCTGAAAGATGCCTACGATGAATATCCGATATAAAGAAAATAGTTAATGTCCCAAAACTGCTAGGAAAATTGGAAAACCCTAAATCATTTCTTGTAAGATTGTTCTCTTTTGCTTTAAAGAACATAATTACTAATGTAAAAAAGCCAAGTACAAAAATAACGCTAAAAGTAAATATCATAGTACCTCCTGTTGTCTCTATCCTCATTTTACATATGATTACATAACTTCCGTTGAAATTAACATACATTTCCAATATTTAATCATAGTAGAAAACGCCTCAATAAACAATACTTGAATAAAAAAAGAAGATTTTAAAAACGCATGGATTTTCACTGAACAAAACCAATGCGTTTCAAAAGCTTCTTCTGGTCCTATTTACTTTCATGAAATAAATTAATATCAAATTCCTTTTTCATCACCTTAAACACTTCATTCCTCTTCTGCCAATGAAAAGGCTGTGGCCATAAGTCTGGACTTTTCTTAATGATTTCACAGCGTAAATTATGATATTCTTTTTCGGCTTTTTCTTCCTTTTTTTTGAAATACAAAGATGTAGCGTATCCGCCCACAATCGTTAAAACAAGGAACGTATGAAGCGTTTCATTAACGAATGAGCTAAAAACGTATCCGATATTTCCACCACTTGGCTGCACAACAAATCTATATAAATACGCCATAAAACCCATTAATGTAATAAAAGTAAACATTTGATAAAAAAAACACTTTTGCTTAAATTTATCAAATTTCCTCTTCCGATCGACTAGATTTTGAAGCATTTGTTTTGTTGGTTCATCTGTTTGTTGATTTAGCATCATAATATGACTTTCCATGTTAACCACACCCCATTAATAACATATCAATTTACAACTTACCTTATTTCATTGTATGAAGTTGTCCATATTGATATGACTTAGGTAGGGTATGAATAAAAACTACGATTCTTCTAAAGGAATCTTCAACACTTGACCTTCGTAGATTTCATTGTCACTCAAGTTATTGTAGGAGCGAATAATTTCCTCTCCATCTCGACTTTTGTAGTATTTGATGGAAATACTAAAAAGTGTTTCTTCAGGGCCAACTGTGTGAGCGATGACTTTTTCGTATTTTTTTTCTTCTAATGTCGGACTTGTGGAAGTTGAAGTATTAGAAGGATCAGTTGTTGTTTGACTCTGATCAACTGAATCTTTCTCAAACGTTGAAGCACTTTGCTCAACTGTATCGATACTTTCTTGGTTAACAGAGCTCTTATCAGTTGATTCACCATCACCTGTCGCCTTTAATACATTATCTTCTTCGTCAACAGTTTGAGTAGATTCCTCAACCTCCTCTAAACTACCATCATTATTATCATATTTAATAACCTCAAATCCAGTTGAATCATCATTATTCACTGGACTAAAGCTGCTGTTGTCAACGAATGAAATAATCAACCAAACCAAAATTGGTAAAAGGAGGAAAAATACTGCCAATAAACTAATGACTGGGTACTTTAATTTCATTTTGGTTTTTTTTTGAACTTGTTTATGAATTTCACTTCGAGGCGGATAGTTTCCATTTTGTTCTTTAAAGTCATCAATTATTCTCGTTCTAAGATTTTCTGCTTGATCAGGGCGTTTTTCATGTCTACTCAATTAAATTCCACCCCTTTTTAAGTATTGAAAGCGTATTTGTAATGCAAAAACTAGATCAATTATAAAGTGTGCAAATATCGTTGTATAGAGACTATCTGTCCATTCATAAAAAATACCTAATAAGAAACTAACTGCTACCACCATTGTGAACAGAAGCCACTTTGTTAGATATCGAAAATGGAGAAGAGCAAATATGATACTTGCAATCCAAAGTCCAAAATGTGTTTGTAACACACCTCTGAATAAAAATTCTTCTGTGGCCGCAATTAATGCCGTTAAAAAAACAATATGAATGATGGATCTTTTTTCAAAAATCCTTTCATTGATCCCACCATCATCGTAAAATTCTTTTGGTACAAATTTCATAATCAGAAAATCAAATCCAATCACAATGATTGCGATTATACTACCATATGTTAAAAAAGTTAAATCATTCAGCCTCCAGATCTGAAAAAATTCCTCGATCCCATCCACTAAAATCATACTCAGAATAATGGCAAGTGTAAGTAGTAACATTTGCGTAAGATACAATTGACTAATTATTTGTTTATCAGAAAGCATTTTAATAAGTTCGTTCTGCTGTTTGTACAAGTTCAGATCACTCGCCTTGATGAAAGATGGCCTTTAATTGCTTCTCCCACTGGATTGGGGCACTGCTTTGGAGCATATAGTTATTGCCTTCAAAAAGTCTATAATTTAACCCGCAGTAATCACAACAATTTGAATGCTTAAAAGTACGATTTTCGTTAAAATAATTTGAAATACCAATCCGACGGCACTGTTTAGTGTTTATCCAATCTGTCATTGCTGCTAATTTTTTTTGTTTAACAACTAGCCTTTTTTCGATTTCATTCCAAACTGCTGCAATCATTTCTTCCTGATCACTGTTCATTTCTAGAGGGAATTGTTGTAAATGAAACTGGGCAAATCTCCATTGAACTTCCGTTAGACCACATTGAGAAGTAATATCCTCTACTGATACTTTTTTTGTGTTCACACTAGACCAAAATCTGACAACATCACATAGCTGTTGATAGGTTGGAAATTCAGATTCAAATAAGGCTCTTGGCATATTATAATCATTGCTTGCGAGAAGCGTAATTGCAATACTAGGTTCCCCGTCACGTCCAGCACGTCCTATTTCTTGAACATAAGATTCAATTTGAGATGGGAAATGAAAATGAATTACGAAGCGAATGTTGCTTTTATCTACACCCATCCCAAAGGCATTTGTACAGCACACAATTTTCAATTGCTCATATAAAAATTGCTGTTGAATAAGAATTCTTTGTTCCTGTTCCATCCCTCCATGATAAAAGGCAACATCTTGAACCCCTTTTTTCTGGAGTATATGTACAAGCTTTTCTGTCCATTTTCTGCTAGAGCAATAAATCAGGCCAGGTCCTTTTAAAGTAGATGCTAATTGTAAGACTCTGTCTACTTTTTCGTCTATAAATTCAACCTTCTCTATGCTTATTGCAATGTTTGGGCGATCAATTGAAGAGATATATTCCTTTGAAGATGTTGAGAAATGCAAACTTGTTTTTATATCCGTTAATACCTCTGCAGTTGCGGTAGCAGTTAGCGCTAAGCATGGGGGAGTTCCAAGCTGCTTTCTGATTTCCCCTAGTTTCGAGTAATCGGTTCTAAAATCATGTCCCCATTGTGAAATGCAGTGTGCTTCATCCACAACAAATAACGATATGTTTGCATGTTTCAGAGCATTTAACACATAATCTATTTGCAAAATTTCTGGAGATGCATATAAATAACGATATTTATTTAATTGATGAAGAAGAAGGTGTCTTTTTTTGAAAGGCAATGTACTATTTAAAGCGAGTACACTCTTTTCACCTCTAAGCCTTATTTGTTGAACTTGGTCCTCCATAAGGGATAAAAGCGGCGATACGATTAAAATAGGTCCATCTAACAAGTATCCTGGTAACTGATAACAAAGTGATTTCCCACCACCTGTAGCTAACATTGCAACGACATCATGACCTAAAACAACGTCTTCGATAATTTCTTTTTGTAATGGTCGAAATGACTGATGATTAAAGTGCTGAAGTAAAAGATCTTCTAGTTTCACACTTATTCACGTCTCCTACTATGAATTGCAAATGCAAGTCGAATTTGAAAATAGGTGTAGTGATTATTTAGGCGTTCTTTTATCTTTTTAAGTTGATGTGTTTTTAATTCCTCAATTACAGATTTGATTTCTGTATAGTCAATAGGTAACAAAAAGCTTGTAATATCAAAACTCTCATCATGTAGAGCAATTTCTACAATATGATCCTCGATTGTATTTTCTTTCAGATTCCTGATGGCAGAAACTTCTGCGATACTTCTTCCTTGTAGTAAAAAAGATAAAGTGGTTGCAGATGATGTTGTTAAAGAGTGTCTTTGAACTTTATCTGCTATCAAGTGATATAAAAGAGGGTACTCTCTTGTTTCGCTTTGTATGATTTTTACCATAAAGTGAATAACATTCCAAAATAACAACTTAATATAAACCTTATCTGTTTTATATCTGACTGCTAGCTGATCATAGGTAAGGCCCACACGCTCACTTGAAGATAACTTTAACACAAAAATTGAGGCCTCTTGTTCATGACAAAGGGAAAGAAGGTCATGTAATTGTCTATACAACTCGTCGTTTAACAGCTCTTTTGACAATGAATAACTTCTAAAGAATTCCTTAATCCATTTCAAGTCTTCCTCTTTTTTTGTTAAAGGAAGATATGTGGTATTGCTTATTGAGAAATGTGATAAAACTTGTACCATTAAAGATAATCGTCGCCATAAAAACCTGGCAATGTCACCATTTTCCCAACCGTTCAAATGAAATGGAATCTGCCTTAACGATAACAATTCACTTAGGTACTCCTCACCGATATTTGTTAAAAGAAAACGATTCGGTTCGGGATGTTCTAAAAAATTCTTTTCAATTATAGAGTTAACACAAGTATGAAGCTCTTCTCTTGTTAATTCGGGGAAAAGACTGAATAGGTCTGACAGTTCGAACAGCTTACAATCTTGAATTGTTTGAGCTGACTTCTTTCCAGTAAGTAAATGGAAAATTGCCGATTCCGAGCGCTCCCCATTAAATTTTTGGAAGCAATATAAAGTAATCGCATTTAAATAATCCATTTTTATTATATCACCTACAAAGTTTGACATTGTTCGATACTATTTTCTATTTTAACAAATTTATGGACAAGTTGGTTTGTTTTAAAGTTAAACAACAGGGGAAACTTACAAAGAAACAAGATTTAAGTATTCGTTTATAGTCTTAGTCTTTACATTTCATTGTCTGATAAATATTCTCATTTGATTTTTTTATTGAAACTTTAAAAAAACAGCTTTACAATGTTAATATGTACACACTGTATTGCTTCAGGTAGTTTATGGATGAGGCTTTCAAAATTATTATATATACCATATAATATGTTGTATTAATTTCCTGGGAGGTTTTTAAATTATGGCAAAGTATACGATTGTTGACAAAGACACTTGCATAGCATGTGGTGCTTGTGGGGCTGCTGCACCAGACATTTATGATTACGATGATGAAGGTATTGCATTTGTAACATTAGATGATAACCAAGGAATTGTAGAAATTCCAGATGTTCTTGAAGAGGATATGATGGATGCTTTCGAAGGCTGTCCTACAGATTCAATTAAAGTTGCTGACGAATCTTTTGACGGTGACGCACTAAAATTTGAATAGTTTTCCTACCCTCTGTTAATTCAAACAGAGGGTTTTTTTCTTTATAAAGGCTCTTCTAGTTACTATTTTTAATAACCAACTGCGTTTTTTACGCTATCAGTAACTCTGAAAACGCTTTCGCGCTTTAACGCTTTAACGACATATTGACAAAATTCTCTTAATATGATAAATTATCAGATAATTGAATGTATTTTTAGGGGGGATGTAACTATGTTTCAAGTTCTTGTTGCAGATTCAATGAGCCATGAAGGATTACAGCCATTACTCGATGCAAAAAATGTGAATATTGTTCAAAAAAAAGTTGAAGAGGTAGAAGATGATCTTCATTTATTTGATGCACTCCTTGTTAGAAGTGCAACAAAGGTAACAGAGTCCTTACTTACTAGGATGACTTCATTAAAGATTGTTGGCAGAGCTGGAGTAGGCGTGGATAATATTGACGTTGATGCAGCTACCAAAAAAGGTGTCGTTGTAATCAATGCTCCTGATGGTAATACGATCTCAACAGCTGAACATACATTTGCGATGATGGCGTCTCTCGTTCGTCATATTCCACAAGCCTATGTTTCGGTAAAGTCAAAGGAATGGAATCGAAATGCCTTTGTAGGTGCCGAATTATATGGTAAATCACTAGGTATTATTGGTTTCGGTAGAATTGGATCTGAACTGGCAAAGCGTGCCCGAGCTTTTGGTATGACGGTCTTAGTTTTTGATCCATTCTTAACACGTGATCGTGCAGAGAAAATTGGTGTTAAAGGGTGTTCAATAGAAGATATTTTAGCTAATTCTGATATTATTACTGTACATACCCCCTTAACGAAAGAAACGAAAGGGTTGCTCGGAAAAGTAAACATTGGTAAAACAAAAAAGGGTGTTTATTTAATCAATTGTGCCCGCGGTGGGATTATCGATGAAGAAGCACTTATTCAATACCTTGAAAATGGTCACGTACGCGGCGTTGCTCTTGATGTTTTTGAAGTAGAACCACCAGTAAATTCAAAGCTACTTGAATTCGATAATGTTATTACTACACCGCATTTAGGCGCTTCTACTAAGGAAGCTCAACTAAACGTTGCTACGCAGGTATCTAAAGAGGTCCTTCATTTTTTAGAAGGAAAGCCTGTCACCTCTTCAATTAATCTACCGACATTAACAAAGGAATTGTTCGAGAAAATACAGCCTTTCTATCAATTAGGTAAGAAAATGGGTAATATTGTGTCTCAATGTATGAGAGAGCCGGTTCAAGAAATCGCGATTCAATATGAAGGTTCTGTAGCAGAACTTGAAACATCTTTTATTACAAAAAGCTTATTAGCTGGCTTTTTAAGTGCACGAGTTGATTCAACAGTCAATGAAGTCAATGCTGGAATGGTTGCGAAAGAAAGAGGAATTTCGTTTAGCGAAAAGATCTCCTCTAATCAATCTGGATATGAAAATTGTATCAGTGTACACGTACAAGGAGATCATAAAAGTTTTGAAATCAAAGGGACACATGTTCCAAATTACGGAGAACGTATTGTTGGCATTAATGATTTCAACATTGATTTTATACCAACTGGGTATCTTCTCTACATTCAGCATCAAGACAAACCTGGAGTGATCGGACGGGTTGGAAAAGTACTTGGCGATCATAAGATCAACATCGCCACAACGCAAGTGGGTCGAAAAGAAAAAGGTGGAGAAGCAATCATGATGCTCTCTTTTGATCGTTCTTTAGATGAAGAATTAATTGATTGTTTAAAATCATTTGAAGATATCTTATCAATTAGAACGATTGATTTGTAGGTAACAATTCAATAATTCAAATTGATCATCCACATGTTCATTTCGAGCATGTGGATGTTTTTTTAAGCTTCTAGCCTAGTTCTACTTCTTTACGTTTCCCTTTTTCAAATGTCATCAAGGATTGATAGCCGATTTGCTTAGCAAGTTTAACTGCTTGATCATAGTCCTTGCCTACATCATTTGGCTGATGTGCATCAGAAGAAAGGACGATCGGAATGCCTTTATCATAGCACATTTGAAGTAACCGTTGATCGGGATAAAGCTCTTCAACTGGTTTACGGAGTCCAGCGGTACTAATTTCTACGCATGTTTTGCTATTTGCCAATGCAGTTGTTGCCCGGTCATATTGTTTTAATAAAAAGTCTTGATCAGTTGGAACATAGTTGAAAATTTTCACTAAATCAAGGTGACCGACTATATCAAACAGATTTGATTCTGCTAACGTAACCACCTGATCAAAGTAGTCATTATAAACCTCATTTACATCTCTTTTATCCCACTCATCTATGTATTCTTTTAAATCAATTCCAAACGTATCGACCCAATGAATGGAACCAATCACATAATCAAAGTCATAGCTTTTTATAAACTGCTCCATTTCAGTATGTTTCCCCGTTGTATAATCCATTTCGATAGACATTTTAACATCTATGTTTTGTCTCCATGCTTGATGAAAAAGTGCAACATAGTCGTCCATTTTATAAGTTCGACGCTCATTGACCCATGGATTGCTTAAAATGTTTTTTGTTTCATAAAAATGATAGGCATGCTCTGAAATACCGAAGTGCTCAATTCCTTTTCCCTTTGCTTCATCCGTAAAAAGCTTGAGATAGTCAAGTGTTAATGTGCCACGTTCTAGATGGTTATGATAATCTGTTAACATCGTTGTCATCCCCTTAATTTTTGTTCATTATATCTTAAATGATCCAAGGCTGACAATGATATTACTTAAAGATTTAGAAAACTTTTACTTTCTTGTAATTAATAAAACCTGATTTGGGTATATGTTTTCATTTCTAAGATGATTACTTTCTTTTATATCGTTTGCATTCACTGCAAATTCTTGGGCAATCGAAGTAATTGTGTCTCCCTTTTGTACGACATAACTTTTTTCTAAGTCTGAGTAAATGACAAGTTCTTGTCCCGGATGTATGACATGCGTTTTAAGGTTGTTCCATTCTTGGATTGATTGAATGGTTACCTTATGATCGGAAGAGATTTTCCATAGTGAATCACCAGAAGCAACCGTAACTACTTCGTGACTAGCTTGCTTGTTTTCATCATTTAGTTCCTTTGCTTTTTTAAGTTTAGACTCAGACCACTTCGGTTGTTCTTCATTTTTTGTTTCGGCACTCACAGTTTCTGTTTTGGTTGTTTCAAATACAAAAAGTGGATCTAATGCATGCGCTTTGTCTATCGTCCATTCTCCTTTATGTACTTCAAAGTGCAGATGTGTACCTGTAGAAACCCCTGTATTCCCGATAATGCCAATGGTTTGACCTCTAGTAACCTCATGACCTTCTGCGACGAGTCTTTTATTTAAGTGAGCATACACTGTCTCATAGCCTTCTGGGTGTTGTATAAACACGACATGACCGTATGTACTTGAGTAATAGGATTTTGTCACTTTTCCTTCTGCTACGGTAACTACTTTTTCTCCTTCGGGTGCTGCAACATCTATTCCTTTATGTTTTCCATTTCGTGTTCCAAAAGTGTCTGTAATTGTTCCTTCAACAGGCTTGACCCAATTTTTCATAATCGTATCAGTTATTGTCTCAGCTTTAACTTGAAGGCCCCCGACAAATAATAGTCCAATAAAAAATCCCATTAAGAGTACGACACCTAAACGCTTACCTAAGTCTAACATTGTTCTCCCCCTACATATTTTTAGTGGTCAGGCTTGAGCTGTTTATCATGTCTTACCCAACTCATGTGTATGAAAGCTTGTCAGAAAAAAGAACAACAGTAGTATATTACAGTAATTACCATAATATACATAAAAAAAAGACCCATCAGAGTCTTTTTTTTTTATGGAATATAAGGATTAGGAGAATACGGGACGTCTACAGGCTTTGTAACATCAATATTTCCAATTTGAGAAATGTTTATTCCTTGAAAAGAAACACGCTTTATTCCAAATTCTTTTGCAGTCAATAAAATCGCTTCTAACATGAGAATATACGGTTCGCTGTTTTCAAATTGAACGTCAGAATCAAAGGAAATTTGTAGTTCTTCACCGTCTTCTACTACGTTAGAAATAGATATATTCGGAACGACTGAAGGTTTTAGGCTTTGTTCGGGAATTCCTTTAGTCATTTGCTGAATTGCTTCGTTAATCGAATCATAACTATTAGGTGATGGAGCTAGTAATTTTGCTGTCTCATTATTCAATTGATAGAGAAAAAAAGCTTTTTGTTGCTCTTTCTTTATTGGAAGAGACTCTTTATATCCTGTATTACCAAAATCAATGCCTGCCTGGTTCTTTGTATAGAGCTTTGCTACTTTAAACTCTTGCCAACGGAAGGTTTCATTGATTACCGTCTGTAGGATTAAGTCTTGAGTTGAGCTCGTTATACTTCCTTCTCCACTGTAAGTGACGATAATATCATTGGGATTTTCTTTAGAAACGTTAAAGTCAAAGTCTTTAAGCAAATTAGATTCTAATCCTAATTTTTTAAAATCAATGGTTGGGATCAGGTTTTGAATTTGTTCGACTTTGTTTTGAGTTGCATCTCCTTGAACACTTATCGGAATGACATTTTGATCGACTTTGTCAGCAAATGCAATCGTCACAATACCTTGACTTTCTTCTTGCTTGGTTACAAATGTTTGTTGTGATAAAGCTAACTCCATTTTTGGCTCAACCTCAGAGCTCTCATCTGCCATTAAACTACTTTCTTCTGAACTCCCTTTATCCATTTTTGCTTCTTCAGATAAAGAAGCAGATTCTTGTTGTTGTGATCCATTACCATTCATAAGTTGATTAATAAAATAGGGTGAAATGAGAGCCACTAGTAGGAGTGCTACAGCACTTGCTAGAACTGGTGCCATCCAAGTTCTTGGCTGTTTTCTATTCTGACTTTTTAGTTGAATACTTTGGTAAATATCTTCTGCTTTACGACTATCTTTTATAGGAGGTAATTGATGAAGTAGCTGCTCAATCTGTGCATCATTCCACTCAGACTTTTTCATGTGAAAACCCCTCCTTTTCAACACGCGAATCGTTCATCTCTTTTTGTAATTGTTTTAGGGCACGATGCTGCGTAGTTTTGACTTTGCTTTCAGTCCATCCAAGTGCTTCTGCAGTTTCTGATATTGATAGTTCCTGTAAATATCTTAAAATAATTACCGCTCGCTGATCAACTGTACATGTGTCTAGTGAGCGATACATTAATTGTACGTCTTCATTTTGAAGTGCGATTTCCTCTGGTAAGGGTGTCTCATCTTCAAATTGTTGTCGCTCCCAGTCAAACTTTTCAATTATCCGTTGACGAAGCGTTTTTTGTTTTCTAAACCAATCAATTGCTACATGTCTGGCAATCGAGAATAACCATGTTTTTTCACTACTGCGACCTTCAAACTTCTCGTAGGACTTTAATACACGAATGTAGACCTCTTGTACTAAATCCTCTGCCTGTTCACGGTTTTTCACCATATAGTATAAAAACTGAAAAATATCTTGGTGATATCTTTCATAGATCCTCTGAAAGGCACTCTCCATGAATTACCCTCCGTTCTATAAAGTAGTCGGTATGATTTTAGAAAAAGTTACAACCAATCTCCGTTTAATTTCTGGAAAGTTTATGTATAGAAATTCTATTTTTACTTTATCACAATTTGACTAGCGGTTATGTAGCAATCTAAAAAAAATCAGGGTGACTCATCGATTTGAGTCACCCTGTAAGATCACTAATATGAATTTCATAAAACTGTGAACCCACTAGGTTCCGAAGAGATTGTTCCTTACTACCATCATAGCTAATTAAAACACATGTAGATGGCCCAGAAGATTTCTCTAGATCAAGCTCTGAAATTAGATTTAAATGTGTAAGATCTAGAGCATGTAACAGTTTCTGCGCCTCGTACCTTACCCCTTTAGATCCAACTGGAATCATCTCGTAAATTGATGGATTGTTAATAAGCTTATGAAAGAGTTGCAACGAAATTACATGCTCAGAATGACGGATGACTTCCTCACCAACTAGTGGTTTGCCAATTATAGCAAGGTTAGCTCCCTTAGGTGTTACATTTATTCTCCTTTTCCCTTTTTCAATCCAGCCTAGCACAGATAGTCCTAAAGAAGATTGACTCATTGAGAAATTTGTTTCTGTACTACCCGTGATTTCTAGAGGATCCAATTTGAGTTGAGAACAAGCCTTGTTAATTCCTTCGCAAAGCTCCTCCCAAACATCGTCTGAAATAAAATTTTGCAAAATAACGGCTTTTGCCTCTGCACCGACACTTAAACACTCCATTAAAGCAACTCGGGCGCTAAAGTAGCTGAGGGTTTTATAATCAACTTTTACACAATCTTGTTCCTTTAGACCAACTCCCCCAGTACAGTCTGTTGCAACAACCAATTCATGAGTTGAATGTAGAGGAAGGAATAATACATCACGCATGTTTTTGACCTGACATTTGTTTGTTCATAAATTTCACGAGTTTTGGTAAAAGTAAAGCTGTGATAAGTGCGTTGACTATTGAGCCTATAAGTAAGGGTAGAAAAATTTGCAAATAAAACGTACTTGAAATAATAAATATGAACGGAATAGGTGCCACAATTGAATTTAGAAAAACAAATAGGATGAGTCCTGCTCTCCTGTAGCCTTTGTTGTATACAAAGCTAAATACATAAGTGATTAGTAACATTTCTAGTGCAATGACTAGATGTAATGGCCCAAGTAAAAAGCCACCTAGCATAGCTGAAAAAAGATGCCCGAAAAAAGCAGTGATTGCCCCAAAAAGAGGACCAACTAAAATAGCTCCGACTAACGCAGGCACACTATCTAATGCAATACTCCCAGCGACCGCTGGAACCTTAATTGATGCACCTATCACCGATAAAGAAATAAATATCGCTAAAAGGGCACTGTTTTTTAGTTTAATCATTTTCTTTTTTCCGAGTTGTTGTTTTAAAAACAAGGGCACTACGCTCGTATTCAACATCACTCACACCTAAACGAAAGTTGATTACCCGTGCAATCGCGAAAAAGTAATCAGAGAGTCTGTTCAAGTATTTTAAAACAGCCGTATTAATCTCAACTTGCTTTTGTAAAGTTACTGTGCAGCGCTCTGCTCTCCTTGTAACCGTTCTTGCTAAGTGAATAACGGCCGATGCTGGAGAGCCCCCAGGTAGGATAAACCGTTCTAGTTCTGGTGCTTCTTTTACATAAGCATCAATTCGTCCCTCAAGAAAGTCGACCATGTCAAGCGTTGTTTTATACGGATACTTCTCAGTGGCCATTGCTAAATCTCCACCACAATCAAACAGTTCATGCTGTATTTTTTCTAACTCGTTATAGATATCCTTGAATTTAGCATCCGCTAATAGTGTCATCGCTTGCCCCACGAAGCTATTGGCTTCATCAATGGTCCCGTATGCTTCAACACGTAAATCATCCTTGTCAACTCTACCGCCTATAATACTAGTTTTACCTTGATCACCAGTTCTTGTATATAAATTCACAGTTATTCCCTCCGAATTTTTATTTTAGTTGTTCACCAAGTCCACACCATACGATCTCAACACGGTTTGCTATTTTTACAATATCTTGATAACACCATCCAACAAGATCTCTCCATAACCGGTCATCTCTATTTATGGGCACAACACCTTTGTTTATATCACAGCCTATTAAAATGAGCTTATTTTCGTTTGATAACTCTTCCCACTTTGTCCAATCTAAAAGATTTTTTGAAAATTCAATTCTCGTTTGATCTCCATAATCCATTTGAAGTTGTCTAACAAACCGCTCTACACCTTCAATCACAAAAATTCCTTGGTAGGCTTTTTCGATCGAGTAAATTTCAGAAGTGTAGCCATTTATCCATTGATAAGGAATGCCTTCAAGATTATAAAATTCCTTTACCCATTTGCTTTTCCCCTGAAAGGCACCTCCTGATATGAAATGCATGGTCTTCCCTCCTTCACTCGTTCAAACGTTGTGATAATTTGATAGCCTTCACCATAGAGTGGCTTCCATTCAAAAAATGCTTTTTCATCTGGAACGGCAATCGACATAAACCATTGAATGGGTCCACCATGAGTAACAATGACTAGTTCATTCGTTCCTTTAACTTGAGCCATTTCGATGAGCATTTGCCAGGCTGTAAGCATTCTTTTCTCAAATAATAATGTACTCTCACCATTAGGTGGTGTGACTCGATATCGATCATCAAGCCAGTTTCGGTAGCTCATTTGATGCTTCAACTCTTCATACGTTTGCAATTCCCAATCGCCAAAGTTAATCTCTCGCCATCCCTTAGTGACATGGACTACGTCAATTTTATCTTTGTAGAGAATGCTAAAGGTTTCTTGACATCTTTTTAAATCACTACAAACGTAAAGCATGCCTTCTGGGTAGTCTTTTTCAGCGAGACTCCTGATCGTTAGTAAACCTTTTTTACTAAGTGAGACGTCCTCCCACCCTAAGTATTGACTTCGCTCATTCGGCTCGGTTTGGCCATGGCGAATTAAAGTAACAACCAAAGAACCCCCCATAAAAAAGTCTCCTTTCCTTCAACATATGCACCTAGCGTATCGCCAGTAGTACCTCCGAAGCTTTTCTGAATAAAGCGTCTTGCTACTAGATGAAAAACAATTGCGATTGTAACCATGGCTAAAATGAAAGAAGCTTGGTTCGGCATCAAGAACACACTTAAAACGATTAAAAGTACATAGCTAACTAAGTAAAACCCAAAATCACCCTTCGATAACGCCTTTTTAAATTCAAATGCCATTCCCGATCGCTTGGCTAGTGGAGCTGATAGTAGAAGCGCCCCCATTCCTAAGCGAGTCATAAAAGGAATAATCACTAGGTACAAAGCATGAAAAGTGGAACTTTCAACTGTCTCATAGATAAATAGTAAGCGAAACAATAGTAAGAAAAAAACTGTTAAAACAGCGAATGCCCCAACCCGAGGGTCAGACATAATCTCTAGTCTTTTTTGTTGATCTTGATACGAAAAATAAGCATCGCTACAATCCATCCATCCATCAAGATGTATACCTCCGGAAAAAGCAACATAAAAAAATAACAGCCACACTGTTAAAAACAAGGTAGACACAGATGTCCATTGTGTTAAATAGAAGTATTGGCAAGCTGCTAGTGTTCCGCTGATCAGACCGATGAAAGGAAGAAATCGTACTAGCCATCTAATTTGCTCGTCTCGAAACGGTATTTCTATTTTGTAAGGTATAATCGTGAAAAACTGAAGAGCAAGCAGGAAGCCATCTCTCATTTTAGACATGGATTCGTTCCTTTCCTTTTTTACCGTAGAATTTATATAATTTTTATACTTATTAGTTAGCGTTTCTGAATCCAGCTCCGACGCACAGGATGTGCTAGTGCAGTCATGGCGATTGACGTCGCGCTCTTGACTTGCCAGCGCCTAGCCCCGACGCACAGGACGTGCTAGTGCAGACAATGCGACAGGACGTCGCGTTCTTGACTGCCTCGAGGTCATAAGTCAATTCTAAATTGAAGGCAAAGAACGCCTTCTATTTAGAATCGCCTTATGCTGGTCGGGGCTGAACAAGGCGCTTGCGCTTTTTTTACAAAGAGGAATCCCGTTTTCAACTACGTATGCACAATCTGCTAATTCAACCGTTTTAATATGAAGCTTTCCCAGTTCTTTCATATAATGAATTGTTGAATCGTCATAGGGATTCACGCTTGAAAAAATTTCATTTGAAACGAGTAGTAAGTCATGAGATGCTTGAGCTAGTTCTTGTATAGATGAAAAAACTGTATCATGTACGCTTTGTTGTTGAAATGCGATCTCACTATCAAACAGTTCATTTGCAACGAGCGTTGTTAAGCAGTCTACTAAAACAACATCTTGTTTAGAGATATACTTAACGAGCTGAGAAAGATCTCTTTGGAATTCCCACGTTTTCCATAAATACTTAGAGCTGTTACGATCATGTTTATGCTTTTGAATTCTTCGCTTCATTTCATCATCATAAAGATGGGATGTTGCTACATAATGAAGCTGCTTTGAAGATCCTGCAAGAGTGATCGCCATTTGTTCAGCAAAATGACTTTTGCCACTACGTACACCACCACTAATAAACAGTATCATAGTTTTTTCCATTCCTTTAAAAGCGTTAGTAAACGATCATTTTCACTTTTGTCTTTAACTGCAAATCGTATGTAGTTGCCTCCCAGACCCGGGAAGTTCTCTGTGTGTCTTGCAACGATTCCGTTCTCTAATAGATAGATTAGTAATTCTCGATTCCTATTAGCAGAAAGATCTCGAATAAGGTAAAAGTTCGTTACAGACGGTGAAACATAATAATTCAAGTCAATTAATGCTTTCCTTATTCTTATTCGTTCACTACTCACTTTTTTCCTTGTTTGAACGACCATCTCGTCTAGCGTGTTTACACAGTGAGCACCAAGGGAAATTGCGAGCGAATTTACACTCCATGTTGGCTGTCTTTTCCTTAGTTTTTTAATTGTTGAAGGTTGTGCAGCAATATAACCTAAGCGGATACCAGCAAGGTTGTACATTTTTGTTAATGACCTTAAAATAATAAGGTTTTGATAATGATTTAACTTTGTGATCAAGGAGTTTCGATCATTCTCATAAAAATCGTAAAAAGCCTCATCAACGACAATAGTAACTTCACTTAAAGCTGCCAATTGAATCATTTCTTCTATTCGTTCATAAGTAGTTCCTGTTGGATTATTTGGGTGACAAATAAAGACAACATCAACCTCTCTAATCAATTGCTTAAAGTCATCAAAATTCGGCTGCCAATTGTTTTCCTCTTCTGAGAAAATCGTGACAATCTCGCAATCAAAGTTTTGACATGCTTTTTGGTACTCTGAGAATGTAGGTTGAATAATTCCAACCGTTTGGCCTTGAAATAGTTGCGCGAGTAAATAGATAGCCTGAGATGCACCGTTTCCGACCAAAAGCTGTGTTGAGTCTAAGAAATGTTTCCTTGTAAGTGCCTCTATAACTAGTGAGGCTTCTGGATCTGGGTATTCTTGAACCCACTTTAAAATGTTGTCTTTAGAAACATCTAAATCTTTGCTAAAAACATTGGTATTTACACTAAAATCAAGGATTTGACTTGGCATTTTAATTCCCAATGAAGAATATAAATGGGCTGGATTCGCTCCATGCGAAGGTAAATTCAATGATCATTCCCCCTATTATTAACCCCAAAGCAAAAATGAAAATAGAATGATACATAACAGCGACTGCTTCGTAAATATGTTTTTGTTCTAATTGATATTTTTCATCACCAAGCTTTGGTCGAATAGACTGGATTCCATTATAGGTATTGGTGCCACCTAATTGAACACCAAGAATTGCAGCAACAGTTGCTTCCCCAAAGCCACTGTTTGGGCTTGGATGCTTTCTTGCGTCTCGACCTAGTATTTTTAGTTTGTAGGGTAAGGATGTTTTACGATTTAAGCATGAGCCTATGATCATCGCAATAGCTGTTAACCGACTTGGTAGATAGTTTAAGAGATCATCAAATCTTGCTGAGGCCCAACCAAATTCAAGGTATTTTGGACTTTTGTTTCCAATCATTGAATCGGCTGTATTGACAGCACGATAAGCAATGGCAAGCGGCGCACCACCGATTAAAGCAAAAAACAAAGGTGCAGTAATGCCATCACATGTATTTTCGGCTACCGTTTCAACCGTTGCTCTTACAATTTCATCTTCGTTCAATTGTTCTGTGTCTCTTCCAACAATCCAGCTTAGCTTCTTTCTGGCTTCTACTAGATTGTTTGCCTTTAGAGGAATGGCTACATCCACTGCAGCATTCTTAAGGCTAGTTGAGGCGATCGTCGTAAAAATGAGCACAGACTCTACGAATATCCCCAACCACTGATGCATGGAATACGTCAAAATGATGAGAAATGTACAACTAAGAAAAGGAAAAACACAGGTTATGATAATTGTAATAATGCCTTTACTTTTTCGGTGCAAACCCTTATTTAGTTTGGCATCACAGTAAGAAAGAATTTTCCCAATCCCTCTAACTGGGTGAGGAAGCCAACGTGGATCTCCAATCAATAGATCAAGAACAATAGCGAGAAGGATCGCGATGATATGTTCATAGATCATCTGAAATCACGGATTCGGCGTTTATATTTTTGAAGTGATTCTACCGTTGCTTCGAATACACATGTACCAATTGCTCTACCAATGTTTGTGATCGTTCCGGCGTACTCAAATTGAGATCCTACTTGGGAAGCGGCTATCACGATGCTATCTGTTGATGTGCCTGTCGCTAAAGTGTTAGACATCTTATCATAGATTTCTTCCACTTGCATTGCTTTCGTCTTTGCTTCAGTTGCTGTCATAATCGATTGTGCAAATGCCGCTTCTGACATCATGCCTTCAATAAATATCCACGTATTAATTGTTCCTTGCTTCATCTCGTCACTATGAAAAAAGCTAGCTTGTGAAATGTCTACTGCATTTGAAACGCCAGCTGTGACCATGACTTTTAAAGAAAATTGTTCATCAATGTGTTCTTTAAATGAAGCATCTTCTAAACTAGCTGCTGTCATCATCCCGATGGTTCTTGTGTGGTCATATCCCTTTTTAATTAGGTTCGATTTCATATCTTCTACTGGATTATCACAGAGATAGTTTTTATCGACATGGAGAGTTGCAAAAGTTGTACTCCAACCAAACCCAGAACCAATTATTGCAGAGGAAAGTGTTTTATATGGGTAAGTCGTTTGTAATACAAGCCAATCCTTCGTATGTTCATTTATGAAGGGACGCTGCTCATCATCTTTGATGATTTCCTCTAAATAGCTAGGAATAAAGGTAATAAGAGATTTAGGGACAACCGGGTGATGGATTGTCTCTAGACTAGTATCATAGATTTCTGATAGTTGTTCGTGCTTAAAAACATTCCTTGCTTTATCTGTACATACTTCACTGCCCTCTTTTAACAGAAAAACGCGATCACAATACAGACTTGCTAAGTTTAAATCATGAAAAATTGCGATAATCGTTAATTCCTGTTCGACAACCAACTTTTTTAGTAGTTCCAATAAATCCATTTGATGAGAAACGTCTAAATGATTGGTTGGTTCATCCAATAATAGTATCTTTGCTTCTTGTGCAAGAGCTCTCGCCAAGTAGACAAGTTGCCGTTCACCACCACTTAATTCATCTACGTTCCGGTCCTTTAAATGCTGAATATTTGTTAAAGTAATCGCTTCGTTTACTTTTTCTTCGTCCAATTTTGACCACGATGGAAACAACGAGCTTTGATGAGAATACCGTCCAAGCTTGATTGCATCATAGACAGTAAACGAAAAGGGAGCATCATTTAGTTGAGGAAGAACAGCCATTTGTTTGGCAAGTTCTTTCGTTTTGTATTTTTGCAATTCCATTCCATCAATGAAGACTTCACCTGTTTGGATCGCTACCATTCCTGCGATATTTTTAAGCAACGTCGTTTTTCCACTTCCATTTGGACCTAGAATTCCAAACAACTCACCCTTATTAACAATCAAATCGATCGTATTCAAAATGTGCTTGTTACCAATTTTAAATGATAAATTTTTTACTTCTATCACAACTCTCACTACTTTCTATTACTGCGTGTAAAAAAAATAAAAGCAAAAATTGGTGCTCCTATTAACGAGGTTATAACACCTACAGGTAATTCGCTAGGTATTATTATTGTTCTTGCTAGTAAATCAGCTAAAACGAGGAACGAGCCACCATTTATCACTGAAAGAGGTAACAACCTCTCATGTCTTGGACCCCAAATTAGTCGGGTGATATGTGGAATAACTAATCCTATAAATCCAATCGTACCTGAGACTGCTACAGATGCACCCGTTAACAGCGAAGCACCTACTAAAATCATCATTTTTCGCTTATCCACATCAATGCCAAGGTGTTTTGCGGCTTCTTCCCCAAATGAAAAAGCGTTAAGTTCCCTTGTGCAAAAAAAGAGAACAAGTAACCCTGCAGCATAAAATGGCAAAATCATGATGACATAATCCCAGCCTCTCATCGATACACTGCCGAGTAGCCAATTGATAATTTGACGTAGTTCTTCGCCCGAGAGTGCGATGATAAGTGAAATCATTGATCCTAAAAAAGAACTAAAAATAATTCCCGTTAAAATAATCGTATGTACTGATAAATTTTTCTCAACTAGTCGCGTAAACCATAGGACGAGGAAAAGCGTTAAAAATGCAGATAAAACACTAATGAATGGTAAGGTCAGCATCCCTAAATATGGTACTGAAACACCAAAAAAAAGGACGATGACAGCTCCGAGTGAAGCACCTGACGAGACACCTAATGTATAGGGATCTGCAAGAGGATTGCGTAATAATCCTTGAAAGGCCGCACCAGCAACTGCTAGGGAACCTCCAACCATAAAAGCAAGTATTACTCTTGGGAATCGAATGGACATAATAATATTAACGGCTGTGTTATCCACAGATGTGCTTGAAACCCAACCTAATTCCTGTAGGAAAACTTGAATAATAGTAGAAAAGGGAATCGTTAGTGTACCTAACGATATCCCTGCTAAAATTGATAGTATTCCAATTAGACTTGAAATAAGTAAAGGGTGAAAAATTCGAAACCTTTTAGTAAACATCAGGGTAAATAGCTTTCGCAAGCTCTTCTACACCTTCAATTAGTCGTGGACCTGGTCTTGTAACCTTATCAGAATGAATGTCATATACTTGCTCTTCTTGGATGGCTGGAACGTCTTTCCACGCGTCACGACCTAGAACTTTCTCTAATGCATTTTCTGTATAGTATCCATAAGTTAAAACGATAATATCTGGATTAAAAAGAACAGCATCTTCTTCTGTAACTTTGGGCCAGCCTTCTAAGTCCGCAGCCACGTTTATCGCACCTACTGCTTGAATCATTTCATCAATAAACGTTCCCTTACCCGCAGTATAAATCTCAGGAGCTCCAGAAATTTCTACCCATACATTTTTCTTATCCTCTTCTGATATAGTAGCTGCCTTTTCTTCAATATTTCCTAATCTCTCTTTCATATTGTTGACAATTTCATCAGCCTTTTCAGTTGTACCTGTTACTTGACCAATGAAATTAATGCTATCATAAGCACCATCAATCGATGTAGCATCTTTTACAACGATGACATTAATACCTGCATCTTGGAGTTGTTTTAAACCTGCTTCTGAGTTATGGGCTCCTGATGCATGCGCTAAAACAACATCTGGTTGTAGTGAGATTATTTTCTCAACATTAAATTCCATACCACCGATTTTTTCAACCTCTGCTACTTCTTCTGGGTAGTTATCAAAATCTGTCACTCCAACAACTGCATCTCCCATACCAAGTGCATATGTAATTTCAGTGTTACTAGGAATTAAAGACACAATACTCTCTGGTTGTTCTTCAATTGTCACTTCATTTCCAAGAGCATCTGTGACGGTGATTGGGAAATCTGCCTCTTTCGTTTCTTCACTTGCTTTTTCACTTGACTCTGAGCCCTCTTTTTCAGTTTGATCTTCACCTGTAGATCCACAAGCTGTTAAAGATACGAGCACTAATAATAAAAGTAATGGAAGAAGATATTTTTTTAATTGGTTCATTTTCTAAACTCCTTTTGATTTGTGTTTATCTTGCTATAAGAATAGGAGCAAAAGAAGAAGATACTTGCGATTCTATCACTTTGACAAGAATTTTTACTGACTTTTCATTAATCCTAACGATGCGCATCGATTTTAGAATAGTAAAAAAGCCCACTCCGTGTTTGGAATGGACTAAAACGACTCAGGTAATAAAATACGAATGCCTGACTCGTTTCAATCTCAACCCCCGAAGATTTGAAACAAAAAGATTGTGAGTTAGGCAGGTCTACTGACTTATGCTTCTTCCTACTTTGAGCCTTCCCATACTAAAAATCCATTTAGATTTTTAATACAGTGGTCATTCTCATTTCGTCCACATTTACAGTTGCGGGGACAGTTCTGGATTTAAACCAGATTCCCTATTAAGATAAAGCAAAAAATGCTTTATTACACCTATCTCGCAAAAAATGAAGTTGTCAACTATACTCATTTTATAAGAAGTTTGTCAATGTTACAAGAAAAAGCTTCTTCCCAAGGCGCTTTCGCTTCCTGAATTTGTTTCTTATGAAACAAGATTGTTCGTCAAATTCTATCAGATTCTAGCTTTTTTCGAGGTATATAAAAGCTAAAGGTTGTTCCTTCGTCGACTTTACTGTGCACGGTAATTGTACCTTTGTGGGCGTCAACGATGTTTTTGGCAATGGCTAACCCGAGTCCAGTACCCGATCTTCCTCGTGTTCTCGCTTTATCAGCTTTATAGAATCGTTCAAATACAAATGGAAGATCATCCTCAGGAATCCCACTGCCAGAGTCTTGTACATTAAACTTCAAGCCTTTTTCGACCGATTGTACATTAAATTTCACCAGACCATTTACACTCGTATGTCTAATTGCATTATCAATCAGATTTGTTAAAACCTGTTCAATCCCATCTGGATCTAAGTTAAATTGCGGTTCCTCAAGATTCATAGAAATTTGCAGTGAAATTTGTTTTTCTTTTGCTAAGCCTTGAAATTTCCTGTTGATTTTTTCCATAAATTCAGGGATCAAAATTTCATCATAGGTTAACGAAATATGTCCTGCCTCCATACGAGCTAAGTCTAGCAAATCATTGACAAGACGTCCCATTCGAAGTGATTCATCATAAATAATTTGCGATATTTCTTTTTTCTCTTCATCCGAACTAGCAATATCATCGATAATTGCTTCACTATACCCTTGGAGCATCGCAATTGGCGTTCTCAACTCATGACTAACATTCGCAATAAAATCTTTGCGGAGCTTATCAAGTCTTCGTTCCTCTGTCATATCTCTTAAGACAGCTACAGCCCCACGAACATAGGACTGATTGTATAATGGACTCATCACAAGTACCCAACTTCTACCTTGCAACATAATTTCAATAATTTGTTCTTTTTCGGTATTAACCACACGCCCAAAAAGCTCTTGTGCGTCTGGTGGTAACTCTTCTCCAATTTCAACTTTCATCCCTTGTTCATAGTACCACGCTTGTAAAAAACGTTCAGCCGGAGGATTTGTAACGAGTATCGTTCCATCAATATTAAGAGTAATAACACCATCTGCCATACTACTTAAAATACTTGTTAAATGTTCTTTTTCCTGACTCAGGGCATTAATATGAAATTTAAGTTGTCTACCCATTTGATTAAAAGCAATACCAAGCTCCCCGATTTCGTCATGAGATAAAATTGGAACTTTCTTGTCAAACTTTCCTCTCGCTAACTCCTGTGCAGCCTCACGCATTTTTCTTAGAGGATAGGTGATTCTTGTTGATAAAAAGAAGGCAAATACGGTTGTAAGAATAATTGCAATTCCTGCTGCTAACAATATGTACTTTGTTGTATGCTTAGTCGTTTCATGGACGGCAAGTAAGGATTGTGAAATATAGACAGCACCGTCTTTATCGTCTGTTATCTGATAAGGAACCCCCACAACAAGGACCTCATCTTCTCCATTCATTTTACGAGTTTCATCTTCAGATATAATGGTTCGTTTACTAACTCTTCTGTTTTCATCTAAGACTACAGACAATTCAGGGTCTTTTCTAATCGCTTCAAGGTCAAAATGTGGTATATTCTCATCCTCAAGTGGAGAGATCCAATAAGTAGAATCATCTTCAACAATGACGATGTTTGTAAGCTCATCAACAAGCTCCCAAGCAATTGACCTAGCAAGCGCTTGATCTTCATGGCTCTCTAAAATCACCGAAACTTTGTTTGCAAGTTGTGTGAGCTCTTTTTCGGCTTCATCAACATGGTAGTTTTCGATAAACTCCAGCATTAATATGGTTAAAACAAATAAAACAAACGAAACTAATAATAAAATGGTAATCCAGAGTTTACCTACTACACTTCTCCATAGCATCATTCATTGCCAACCTCAAATTTGTAGCCCACACCCCAGACGGTTACAATCATTTTTGCTGCTTCAGGGGAGACTTTGTTCAATTTTTCACGAAGACGTTTCACATGTGTATCAACTGTTCGTAAATCCCCGAAAAACTCGTATTGCCATACTTCTTTTAATAATTTTTCACGGTCATAAACTTTATCAGGTGTTTTAGCTAAAAAGTATAAAAGCTCATATTCCTTAGGAGTTAAACTTACTTCAATCCCATCTGCTAAAATTCGGTGTGCATCATGCTCAATTGAAAGATGAGGAAATACGATCACATTTTTTGCTTTCGTATCTGTCTTAAGATACGAAGTTTGAGATGAACGTCTGAGCAGCGCTTTTACTCGAAGCACTACCTCTCTAGGACTAAATGGTTTGACTATGTAATCATCTGTTCCAACTTCAAAACCTTGCACACGGTTTGCTTCTTCGCCTTTCGCAGTTAACATGATAATTGGAGTTGCCTTTTTTTCACGTAATTGCTTACATACTTCAATGCCATCAATACCAGGCATCATCAAATCAAGCATTATCAAATCGTAATCATGGTTAAGTGCTAGTTCGAGTGCTTCGTCACCATTCTCAGCTTCTTCAATTTCATAGTTTTCTCTTTCTAAGTACATCCGGAGTAATCTACGAATTCGATCTTCATCATCCACCACAAGTATTTTTCCATATTGATTCTCTTCCATTTGAAAGCCTCCTTTGAATGTTCATTTAAAAAGAAAACCCTCACTGCATAGAGTGAAGGCTTTCTTACAGCAGTGTAAATCATTTTAGATTAGCTTGCTGATACTATCCTAGAATTAAGCATATGAGTGAAGACCTGCAATAACTAAGTTTACAAAGATAAAATTAAACATGATAATCGCAAATCCAATAACTGCTAACCAAGCAGATTTTTCACCATGCCATCCTTTTGAGAGACGCAAATGTAAATAGGCTGCATAGAAAAGAAACGTAATAAGTGCCCATACTTCCTTAGGATCCCAGCCCCAAAAGCGTGTCCATGCAATTTGTGCCCATATCATCGCAAAGATTAGTGCACCTAAAGTGAACACTGGGAAACCTATCGCTATTGAACGATAGCCAATTTCATCAATTAATTCTAAGTTCACGTTTTTTGTAAACGGCTGGATCATAGCTGCTAATCTCTTTCTGAAAACAAGTCTAGCGAGTCCATAAAGAACTAGACCAGCTAGAATGGACCAAATAACAGTATTTAATTTTCTACCATTGATGATTGGTGGTAATTCAACAAATGGCGCCATTTTACCATCGGTTAACATTTCGCCTTCATTAGGACCAACAAGTGCTGGTAACTGATACTCCATTTTAGCTTCTGCTCCAGTTTTATCGACCCAATTAAAGACAACTTCATAATCCATGAATTTAAAAACGCTTGTAATAAGAACAAAACCAAGTGTGATCACAACGATACCCATGACCATTTCAAGCCAGAATCTACTTCTAGATGGTTTTGTTTGATCAACAACTCTAACTAAATGGATGAGTCCTGCAATAAAACTAATCGATAAAATAGCTTGCCCGAGCGCTGCGGTTGTTACATGAATTAATAACCAGTCGCTTTGCAATGCCGGAATTAACGGTGTGATATCTGACGGATACATACTTGCGTAAGCAATTAAAAGAAGTGCTATTGGTAAAGTAAATAAACCCAAGATTGCCGTTTTATAAATGAAAAATAATAAGATGAAAGCAAAAACTAACATCATTCCAAAAGCAGTACCAAATTCATAAAGGTTACTAATCGGAGCATGACCAGAAGCAATCCCCCTCGTTATGAAGTAACCTAGCTGAGACAAAAACCCCACGATTGTGACACTGATAGCAACAGTTGTCCATTTACTCATTTTGTCACTCTTGTTTCGTTTATCACGAATAGAGCCACCAAACAAAAATGTTGCAATTAAGTATAGAATAAATGCGATATACAGCAAAGTACTGCTGAGCTCTGCCACGTTTGTTCCCTCCTTTTGGAAACGTCTTATTCCTTATCCTTTTGATCCTCTGGTATGTTCAATGACGTATCTTTTAAAAGGATGTTAAACTCATTACTAATTCCATACCAGTTTTTATTCGTATGTGCTGCAATAAGAATTTCATTTCCTTTGCGTAAAAACCAAATACGACGGTGATTCCAATACATCCCTTGAATTACGCCAATCATAAAAATTGCCCCACCTATTCCAAGAAACCAAAGTGTAAGGTCTTTACGAACCGTCAAAGCAGTTAAGTTCTTTGTCTCAACACCTTCAAATTTCATTTTGTAGATGTTGTCTTCTGTTGGCTCAATCGTTTGTTGAATAGCCACAAAGCTTGACTCACCCTTTGGTTTTTCTGGTGATATCATTTTAAACACAAAAGCTGGATTATTTGGAACTCGTGTCTTCGTTGCTGGTTGACCTTCATCATCAAAGTAAAAGTCTGGTAAATAGCTTGAAACCACAACTTTATAACCATTTTCAAGATCGTATTCTGTTTCAGGATCTAATAAATCAACTTCAATTTCTCCAAAGCTTTTCTCGGTCTCTTTATCAATTAAGCTAAATTTCATCTTATTTAATTCATTTAACTTATAATCTACTTGATAAAGAGCATAGGAATCATGTTTAAGAGGCTGATTTACTTTAATCTCCTTGTCTTTAACTTTCTCTAATTCTGGTTCTGCACCATGGACAATTTCGCCTTTGCGTTCATATAGGGTCACATTTGATTGATAATTTTTTACTACGCTGCCGTCACCGACTCTAGTAATCGCATCTTCAAACACGTCTTCTTCTTTGTCCTTCTCATAGACTTCCATTATGAACTGATCATTTTTCAAGTAGTACTTGCCTTCTGTTCCAGGGATAACTGATGTTTCCCCTTCTCGAATCCACAAAACTTCATCAACGTACATACCAGGAACAAAGCGGAGCATGGCACCAAATAAGAAGATAATTAGTCCAACATGGTTAACATAAGGGCCCCAACGCGAAAATCTACCCTTTTCTGCAAGTAGGTTTCCGTTTTCTTCTCTGACATTGTAACGACGAGATTTTAATTTATCTTTGACTTGTTGCAATTCTGTATCAGTATTGACGATCGTAGTTGAGCTAAACAGTCTCTGTCTTTTCATAAATGATTCATGCCGTGTAACACCTTGCTTTTTAAGAGCACGGTACAGTGGAACAAAACGATCTAAGCTTGCAATGACAAGTGAAATGCCAATTGAAGCAACAAGAATCATATACCACCATGAACCGAATAAATTATGAAATCCTAACTCATAATAAAGTTGACCTAAAAAGCCATATTCGTCACCGTAAAATTCAGCTGGTGTGACTGTAGGAGGAATGTACATCTCCTGCGGGAAAACCGTTCCCAAAGCTGATGCTAGTAATGTTAAAACAATTAACCATACGCCAACCTTTACAGAAGAAAAGAAGTTCCAAATTTTATCTACAATGGTTTTGTTATAGGTTTGGGAGCGCCTTGCACTGCCATCATAACGCATGTCCAATAGTTTATTAGATTTAGCAGTGCTTTCTAAATCAACCGGCTTGCCACACGATTCACAAAGAATCGTGCCATCTCGATTAACATGTCCACACCCGCATTTAACTTCCTTCATCCTGAAAACTCCCCATTTAAGGTTTAATTCTTTCCATATAATCTCGAACCATTCGCTCCGTCATCGATCCCGAAGTGATTTCGACAACTTTTCCTTCTTTATCTATAAGAAATGTTGTTGGAAGTGGCTTAACGCCATAAGCATTTAAGACTTGTCTATCTTTATCTAACGGAATTGGAAAAGTAAGATTGTGTTTGTCGGCAAAGCTTTTTACTGCAACATTTGATTCAGCTATGTTCACAGCCAAAACCTCAACGCCTTGTGTTTTATAAAAATCGTATTGATTTTGCATGTAAGGCATTTCTTTCTCACAAGGCTTACACCAAGTTCCCCAGAAGTTCAAAAACACACCTTTTCCTCTATAATCAGAGAGCTGATGCTTATTTCCTTCCAAATCGGTTAACACAAAATCCGGAGCCGTACTTCCTACTTTTACTCTCTCTTTACTTGTAAAGAAATTTATATACAATGTATAGGCTAACGCACCGATTAATACTGTTAAAATCAATGAGCGCATGAGCAATCGTCTTTTTTTCATGATATACTCCCCTACTCTAATGCTTTCTAAAGATAGTATAGCACTAAGTAAATGCTACACACTCCGGATTATTTGAAGTTTATGTGAACCTTAGGCGCGGTTTTTACCGTGTAAAACAAGCGCTCGTAGTTGTTTTACTTCATGTGGTGATAATTCACGAGAGTCCCCTGTACTCAATCCGCTTAGTGTTAAGAACGCATATTGCTCTCTTTTTAATTTCAGAACAGGATGTTCAATTGCCTCAAGCATTCTTCTTACTTGGCGATTACGTCCTTCATGGATCGTAATTTCAAGAATAGTTGTTTGTTTTCTTTTGTCAAAAGAGATTACCTTTACTTTTGCTGGAGCTGTTTTACCATCTTCTAAAACAACGCCTCTTTCTAAAATCTTGATACTTTCTCGACTTGGTACTCCTTTTACCTTTGCAACATAGGTTTTTTCAACTTCATATCGCGGGTGCATAAGCGCATTTGCAAATTCGCCATCATTCGTTAATAGTAAAATACCTGATGTATCATAATCGAGCCTACCTACAGGGTATATTCTCTGCTTTATATATGGAATAAAATCGGTTACTACTTTACGATCTTTATCATCTTTAACAGCTGAAATTACACCACTTGGCTTGTACAATAGTAAATAAACAGGCTCTTCTCTTTCTAGAGGAATCCCTTCAACCTCAACACGGTCGTTTTCACCGACTTTGATTCCAAGTTCTTTTACTACTTTTCCGTTCACTTTAACTTTTCCTTCTACGATCAGTTGCTCAGCTTTTCGGCGTGATGCTACCCCCGCATGAGCAATTACTTTTTGTAAGCGTTCCATATCGTTCACCTCGTAAACATATTACTGCTTTCTTAGTCATTTCACAAGTTCGACTAGTCTTATAGCAGGGTATTTACTTTCCCTTCTAATTTATAAAAATAAAAAAACGCCAAAATGGCGCTTATTGAAATAATAACGTAACTATGACAATTGAAGCAACTATCCCGACTAAATCTGCTAATAAACCCACCTTTAGAGCGTCGCCCATTTTTTTTATTCCAACGGCACCAAAATAAACCGTTAAGATATAAAGAGTTGTGTCTGTGCTTCCCTGCATAGTTGCTGCTAGAATGCCGATGAAGGAATCAGGACCATATGTCGCAATTAGATCTGTTGTCATACCAAGTGCAGCTGTTCCTGAGATTGGTCTAATAAAAGCAAGTGGGACAACTTCTGGTGGAATATGAAGGAGATTCAACATGGGCGTCATTAAATTCATGATAAAATCTAAAGCTCCTGACGCACGAAAGATCGTAATTGCTACTAACATCCCCACCAAATATGGAATGATTGACAGAGAGATTTCAATTCCTTCTTTTCCACCTTCTACAAATGCCTCGTACGTAGGAACCTTTTTCAGTGTTCCATATACTAAAATAAAACCGATAATACCAGGGATTAACCACAAAGATATTGCACTAATAAGACCCATGTTCAATCACCCTTTTCTAGTTCTCCTGTAATGGTAATAACGATCAATAAATATTGCACCAATAGCAGAGATAATTGTAGCAAGTAATGTAGGTCCGACAATATTTGTTGGCGATTCTGATCCATAGGTCATTCGAATGGCGATGACAGTAGTCGGAATAAGAGTAATACTCGATGTGTTAATTGCCAAGAAGGTTATCATTGAACGACTAACAGTATCGGATCCTCCATTAAGAACTTTGAGTTGCTCCATCGCTTTAATGCCTAGTGGCGTAGCAGCATTTCCTAATCCAAATAAATTGGCCATCATATTTGATATCATATAGCCCATTGCTGGATGCTCTGCAGGAACCTCTGGAAATAGTCTAGAAACAATTGGTTTGAATATCCTCCCTAAAATTTCCAGCAACCCAGCTTGCTCAGCTATTCTCATCAGGCCAAGCCAAAAAACTAAGACACTAATGAGACCGATTGAGATTGTGACTGCTTCTTTTCCACCCTTAAATACTGCTTCGTTTACTTCTTCCATTGTTCCGTTAAACATTGCGAAGACAATCCCAATAACCGTAAGTAATACCCATATGAGATTAACCATATTAATTTACACCATTGGAAGCGAAAAATAGGTTTCTAAACAGCTCCCAAAATGCACCTTTTGGTTTTTCAACATTGCCATTATCATAATAAATAGGAACTTCAGCAATTCGGTCATCCTCTAGAGTAACTAACATCTTTCCAACCACATCTGGTACGTGCTGATCCTTCTTCCACTCCCCTTTTGGTTGCTGCAAGGAAATCTTCACATGAACCTTTTCCTCTTCCACTGGACTTAGTGGAAAAAGTACATCCCGTTTAATAAAGAGCTTATTTCGATAAAACTCATCGTTTATATTTTGTAGTGTTCCTTTTGGTTTAATGTTTGCGAGTTCATATGCTTTAAATGCATAGTTATGTAGATTAATATGATCTTGCCAGTCATTGGGATCGTTGATCGTTACGACAATCGTATTTAATCCATCCTTTGCTGCAGTTGAAACGAGCGTACGTTTTGCACGAGTGGTATAACCTGTTTTTCCACCTGTACTATACTGATACAATCCAGTTAATAGCTTGTTTTTGTTTTTCCATACTCTGTCCCATTTTTCATTAGGATTCGGTGCACGATGTATTTCTGTCCCTGCAATCTCTTGATAGGTAGGATTTCCCATTGCGTATTTTGTTAATATTGCCATATCATAAGCTGTTGAATAATGATTTTCATGATCATCCAGTCCATGTGGGTTGGCAAATTCAGTATTCAGCATTCCAAGTTCGGCAGCTTTTTGATTCATCAAGAAGACAAATCCTTCAAGACTGCCTCCAACATACTCAGCAATAGCAACAGCAGAATCATTACCGGACCGAAGCATAAGTCCATATACTAAATCCTCTAGCTTTATTTTTTCACCCTTTTGTAAATAAACGGTAGAACCTTCTGCTTTTGTCGCACGTTCACTTACCTTTACCATCTCATCCATCTTACCTGATTCAACAGCCAGAATTGCTGTCATGATTTTTGTAATACTAGCAATTCTTCTTTTCGTATGGGCATCTTTTTCAAATAAAATTCTCCCAGATTCTTGTTCTATTAAAATCGCGCTTCTCGCACTCACCCCTAATGCAGATGAGTGAAGCGGAAGAAGTGTTAACAACAGTACACAAATCATTGCTCCCGCTATACTTCGCTTCCAATGCCACATTTCACCCACGTCCCCTTACTTGTTTTGTACAAGTTTATGCACATGGACAAAGGTTATGAGTGAAAGTAAAAAAAAAGCGCAAGCGCCTTGTTCAGACTCAGGCATAGCATAAGTCAATTCTAAATAGAAGGCGTTCTTTGCCTTCAATTTAGAATTGACTTATGACCTCGAGGGGTCTAGGCGCTGGCAGTTAAAGACGCGACGTCAATCGCCATGACTGCACTAGCACGTCCTGTGCGTCGGAGTTGGATTCAGAAACGCATACTGAGTCTAAAATTATATAAATTCTGATCTTGTAGAAAAAAGAAGTTGTCACCTAGGTGACAACTCCCGTTATTTTGATTGAATTATTTTTGTACGGTAATCTGTTTCGTAATAATCTAGTTCTTCACGAATCGTTTGAAAAGAAGCTTCAAGAGAGACTATTAATTCGTTCAGTGAATGTGGTGTTGGTTGTCGAAATATAATGGCATTTTTCCCTGTATACGCTGAACGGCTATTTTCATACCAAATATCACTTTTTGGATTAAAGAATTCCTCAATACACTGGTGATAAATTCTATATAAAGTTTGTTCAGCAGCAGATTTCCTAAAAGGATCATTTTTCAAAATCACTTGGCAGGCATCAAGTCCCTCTTCACAATAAACGGTGAGTTTTCTAAGGGTGGCCAATACCTCTTTAAAATAGTCTTTTTCACTAGTATGTTCGTCTAGTAAAGAAGTGATGGTTGTCTCGTTTAAATAAGTCGAAAGTTGCTCAACTGTCTTTTCTAAAAATATTTTTGCTTGTTCTGTTTGTGATTTTACTATGGTATTTCCCATTTACTTCACTTCCCTTTCTAGAGATCGCTTGTTATGTAAGAGCTAGTTATCAATCAATACTTTACTTAAATGACAACTCTATTTTTTATTTGCAGCTCTTTTAATAGTTTATGTAGCTTGTCAACATCTAGTCCTTCAAATAGACGAGAAAATTCTTCTGCTGATTTGATATACACTCTCCTACGAGCTAAATAAGTCGAGTGATTAAGTAAACAAACAAGCGCAACAATGTCTTTGAGGTATACTGGATTATCTCCACCCAAAATTAAGTTTTCCTTAAAAGGTGTGTACTGCTGTAAACCTTCTTCAAAGTAACGTACATATAAAACGGATAACTGTTGTTCTTTCCCAGATTCATCTTCGTAAACAACTTCGGATCGATTGAAAAAGTCTTCTGGTGTGTTGGGCTTTTCTTTTTCAAGCTCATAACCATTACAGCTTTTAACTATCAAATTTAGTCACTCCTGCATCTAAAACGAGTTGTTATTTACCAACTATTTTACCATATCTGAGACGAAATTGTGATAATTATTTGATATCTTCAAGGGTTTCGTTGAATTTCTCAAAAAATAAGTCAGCTTCTTCTTGAAAAGATTCGTCTTCCATTTTTTCTGGCAGCGCTGGTAACTCTTTGATAGTTTTCAGGCCGAAGTATTCTAAAAACTCCTTGGTCGTTCCATAAAGGATTGCCCGACCTGTACCTTCAGCTCTCCCAATCTCTTTTACGAGTACTTTTGAAACGAGAGTGTGTAGTGGTCTTTCTGTTTTCACACCACGGACCTCTTCAATTTCAACTCGTGTGATCGGTTGACGATAGGCAATGATTGCTAGTGTTTCTAAAGCAGCCTGTGACAAAGATGTATTTGCCGGCGTTTCGACCAACTTTTTTAAATAGTCAGCATGTTCTTTCTTTGTTGTTAATTGATACATATTAGCAATTTCTACTAAGACAATTCCACGATCATTGTCCTGATAGTCAGCTGATAGTTCCGAAATAATTTCTTTTACTGCGAGTTCATCCTGATCAAGGACTGTTGATAATTGTTTAATCGTTAGTCCTTCATCACCTGCCGCAAACAAGAGGGCTTCCACAATGGATTTCCACTTAATAATCCCCAAGCTCATGAAAATGTTCACTTCCTACTATAAAAATATCTGAAAAATTGTTTTCTTGTTCTATGATGATCGCATTCGTTTTCATTAATTCTAACACAGCTAAAAAAGTGACAACCAATGAGTCTCGATTATTAGATGGAAATAGGTCCATAAAACGCCTTTTGCCAGGTTTACTATTTAGTTGTTGCAATATTTCTTCCATTCTTTTTTCAATTGGAATTTCTTGGCGTGCGATTTTTGTTTGAAGGGGCTTTTGGATTTTTTTCCGACGGAGCATCTTTTGAAACGCTCCAAGCATGTCATAGAGCGTGACATTGATTGCTTGTTTTTCAACACTGGATTGAATTGCATACTCACTTAAATCACTTGGTGCTTTTGTGTAGACTTGTGAACGCTCTTCTTCAAGTGTACGAAGATCTCGAGCCGCCTCCTTGTATTTACGGTACTCAATCAAACGTTGCATGAGCTCTTCTCTTGGGTCTTCTTCAGGCTCAGTACCATACTCATCTTCAAATAATTCTTCTTCATGCTTTGGAAGCAGCATTCTACTTTTTATCGATAGCAGTGTTGCAGCCATTACTAAATATTCCGACGCAACATCCAATTGAAGCTCTTGCATTGTATGAATATAAAACATATATTGCTCGGTAATTTCAGAAACAGGTATATCATAAATGTCGATTTCAAGTCGATTGATTAAGTGCAAAAGAAGATCTAAAGGACCTTCAAAGGCATCAATTTTTACGTGATATTGCAACGTGAATCCCACCAAATTTCTTCTATTCTACTCAAAAATATAACCATCATATAGTATAGAGCATTCTTAACTCATGTCCAACATTAATTTCATAAAAAAAGCGGAAGTGCCTTGTTCAGACCCGACAAGCATAAGACGATTCTAAATAGAAGGCGTTTTTTGCCTTCAATTTAGAATTGACTTATGACCTCGAGGGTCTAGGCGTTGGAGCTGGATTCAGAAACGCATACTAAGTCTAAAATTATATAAATTCTGGTGTTATAAAAAAATGCCTAAAGTAGTTATTCGCCCATACAAAATTTTGTTTTTTTCATATGATACCAATGTAAAAGCTAGACATTAAGGAGGAATTTAAATGGGAGACAAAGGTTTTAACTATGGAAGTGGATTTGCGCTAATCGTTGTGTTATTTATTTTATTAATTATTGTTGGCGCTGCTTGGTTATAAGTAGTAATTAAAGTGGAAGAGCCTTGTTCAGCCCCGACAAGCATAAGACAATTATAAATAGAAGGTGCTTTTTGCCTTCAATTTATAATTGGCTTATGACCTCGAGGCAGTTACATCCGCGACGTCCTGTCGCTGTAACTGCACTAGCACGTCCTGTGCGTCGGGGCTAGGCGCTGGAGCTGGATACAGAAACGCAATCTCGGTAAAAGAAGATTTACTTTTTAGCACAGTAATTTAAGGTTGCCTAATTGGCAGCCTTTTTGCTTTTTCATTTTAAATCAGGAGTCACGGTTCAGAATATGATAAACTAATGAAAATTAAGCACTTAAAAGGTGGAGTTTCTATGTATGATCAAGCATATATCGATTACCTCGTTCATTTTCACGGTGATCGAGATTATTTTGAGTGTCACGAGGTTTTAGAGGAGCACTGGAAAGAGGATCCTCCTAAAGACAGAAAGCTTTATTGGGTAGGACTTATTCAGATTGCTGTGGGCTTGTATCACCAAAGACGTGGAAATTTTCCTGGTGCGAAAAGAATGATGGCTAACGCAATTCGCATACTTGAAAGTGAAGAAGTTGCAATTATAAAACTTGGGTTACATAATGAAAAATTAATCGGTCAGTTAAAACAAAGATTTGAAGAGATCACACTCAAAAAGCCTTATCGTAGCTTGAATTTGCCAATCTCAGATCCAGAGCTTATTAAACTTTGTATAACTAGTTGTAACAAACTCAACCTAGTTTGGTGTCAAGAAAGCAATTTAGCTGATTTATATTTAGTGAATCGACATTCAAACAGAGATAGAAGTGATGTAATTGCTGAGCGTGATAGGATGCTTTTAGAGAAAAGAAAAGGCAGAAATTCATTATGATTATGAATTTCTGCCTTACTATTATTCACAGTCTTCTTGATTTCCTCCACGATTGCATTTGTCAATAAACGCTACAGTATGATCCGTTGATATCACTGTTTTGTTTTTGTAAAGATCAGTTATCGCTGTGACCATCTGTTTTCCTATACCTTGATGACGATGGGACGGGTTTACACTAATGTGCCCGATTTCGACAATGTCGTCGTCTTTAAAAACGACTCCGATTGCTCCAATGATATCCTCTTCTTTCCACAAAAACAACTGCCAATCATCATCTGTTTCATATTGTTTCATGGTTTGTTGCAATTGCTTTAAATCCTTTTCAGTTGGCATGAAGGAAAGTAGACCCATTGCAATCTTTTCGAAACTTTTTTTAAAGCGAATTAACATAGTTACCCCTCATAAACGAAATAGCTTTCTATAATCGAAAGCAAGAGTAGTGCCCAATAAAAATTCTAGAAAAGCATTCCAACTTTAGTTCAAAAAAGTATAACTCCTCTTGACATTATAAACATTATTTCGCTTATTTTAAACAGTTTTCTACAAATTAATGGATTGCTTTTAATAAGTTTGCCATTTCAATAGCTGTTACTGCTGATTCCCAGCCTTTGTTACCAGCCTTTGTTCCAGCTCGTTCAATTGCTTGTTCAATCGTTTCGGTTGTTACAACTCCAAAGATAACCGGTACACCTGTTGACATTGATGCAGAAGCAATCCCTTTTGCAGCTTCATTACATACATAGTCATAATGTGTTGTTGCACCACGGATAACTGTTCCTAATGTGATAACAGAGTCGTATTTACCTGTTTCAGCTAGTTTTTTCGCAACCAATGGAAGTTCAAATGCACCTGGTACCCATGCAACCTCAATATTCTCTGCTTCTACACCATGTCGCTTTAGTGCATCCTCTGCTCCGCCTAGTAATCTGCTCGTAATAAAGTCATTGAATCTCGCCACAACAATCGCAATTCTTAATCCTGATCCAAGTAAGTTACCTTCTAATGTTTTCGTCATTTTCATTCTCCTCTGTATTTAATTAAAAGTGTAAGTAATGACCTAGTTTCTCATGTTTCGTTTTCAAATAGTTTTCATTCTCTTTCTTAGAAGGCATTTGAATAGGTACACGATCTACAACTTTTAAATCATATCCTTCTAAACCTGCAATTTTTCTCGGGTTATTTGTTAGCAATTTCATTTGTGTAATTCCTAAATCCCTTAAAATTTGTGCACCAATTCCATAATCTCTTAAATCAGGAGCGAAGCCAAGCTTTTCATTTGCTTCGACAGTATCATATCCTTCTTCTTGAAGCTTGTATGCTCTCATTTTATTAAGAAGGCCGATGCCTCGTCCTTCCTGTCTCATATAAAGAAGAACACCTTTCCCTTCTTCTTCAATTTGAGCGAGTGCAGCGTGTAGCTGTGGTCCACAGTCACATCTAAAAGAACCAAACACATCACCTGTTAAACATTCAGAATGCACCCTCACTAAAATAGGTTCATCTGGGTTAATCTCACCTTTTACGAGGGCAACATGTTCTTTTCCATCAATAACGTTTGAATATCCAATTGCTTTAAATGATCCATATTCTGAAGGAAGTTTAATTTCTACTTCTCTTTGAACAAGCTGATCTCTCACATTTCGATAATGAATTAAATCCTTAATGGTTATCATTTTCAAATCTAGTTCTGTAGCAATGAGTTTTAAATCTGGCACCCTTGCCATTGTGCCATCTTCTTTAATAATTTCACAAATAACACCCGCAGGTTTAGAGCCAGCTAGTCTTGCTAGGTCAACAGCTGCCTCTGTATGACCAGCGCGGCGAAGAACGCCACCTTCTTTTGCGATTAAAGGAAAGATATGACCTGGTCGTTTAAAGTCTGCAGCCTTTACATGATCGGATAAAAGCGCTTGAATTGTCTCAGAACGTTCGTAGGTACTAATTCCAGTTGTCGTTGTTTTATAATCAACACTGATCGTAAAGGCTGTACCATGAGGATCTGTATTGTGATCAACCATAGGTTTTAAATCTAGTGAGTTTGCAGTTTCTTCTGTAATTGGAACACAGACTAACCCCCGTCCGTACTTAATCATAAAGTTGATTGTTTCAGGAGTTACTCCATCAGCTAAAGCAATAAAGTCGCCTTCATTTTCACGGTCTTCATCATCTACAACAATAACGACCTTTCCAGCTATTAAATCGGTAATTGCTTCTTCTATAGTATGAAACATTTCGTATTCCCCCTTTTAGTTAAAACCGTGCTCTTTAAGAAATGATTCACTTAAAGAGGATTTTACTTGTGGCACATCTTGCTGGACAAACTTCTTAACATACTTCCCTAACATGTCGCACTCAATATTGACAATGTCGCCAACTTCTTTACCACCAACGATCGTTTCCGATAATGTGTGTGGTATAAGTGAAACGGTCACCTTATTTTTTTCTAGACCAAAGATGGTTAAGCTAACACCGTCTATTGTGATTGATCCTTTTAAAATGAGGGTATCCGTTAAAGTTTCTTCTAGTTGTATCTCATAATAAACAGCATTTGCCTCTTTTTGCTTTTTGACTATTTTTCCGGTTCCATCCACATGACCTGAAACAAAATGTCCGCCAAAACGGCCATTTGCAGCCATCGCACGTTCTAAATTTACTGATGAACCTTGAACTAGTGAATTTAAAGAAGTCGCTTTTACCGTTTCAGGCATTACATCCACTGTAAATGCTGAATTCGTATTTGTAGTAACTGTTAAACAAACGCCGTTTACTGAAACGCTATCCCCTAGATGAACGTCTTCGAGTACTTTTGAAGCTTTAATCGTCAAAATAATTGCTTGACTTGAGCTTTGGATACGTTCTACCCTACCGATTTCTTCAATTATACCTGTAAACATCGTTTCAACCTTTCACTGGTGTAGCAACGATTTTAACGTCACTCCCAATTTGTTTAATTTCACTTATAGTTAAAGACAAAACGTCCTCCATGTTTAAGAACCCTTTACCACCAATCATAGCTGGCGTGTCTTTTCCACCTATTAGTTTAGGAGCGAAATAAGTGATGATTTCGTTGAACGCTTTTTCATTTACAAAACTATCATGCACAGTTGATCCACCTTCCACATATAAGGAAGTGATATTTTCTAGACCAAGCTTGGTAAGCAAATCATCAATCTTTATCGTTTCACTAGGTAAAGTGATAACTTTAACTCCTCGTTCATGAAACAACTCTACTCGGTCACCATCGACTTGATTTCCGGTAATGATCCACGTCGGAGCACATTGATCATTTACCACCCGAGCAGAAACAGGTGTCCGTAGATGAGTATCCAATATCAATCGAATTGGCTGACGTCTCGCACCTTCAAGTCGGCAAGTTAAACTGGGATCATCTTTTAAAATGGTGTTGACACCGACTAGGATCGCATCATGTTCCGCTCGAGAGTGATGCACATCTTCTCTTGCTTCACTTCCTGTAATCCACTTACTTTCACCTGTTGATGTTGCGGTTTTACCGTCTAATGAAGCAGCTACTTTTAACGTCACAAACGGTGTTTTTGTTTGAACATAATGGAAGAAATGTTTATTTAGTTGTCTAGCTTCATCCTGCAGAACGCCAATTTCTACTGTGATGCCTGCGTCTTTTAACCGATTTATCCCACTCCCTGCTACGAGTGGATTAGGATCCTTCACTGCAATAACTACTCGTTTAACTTTTGATTCAATAAGTAGATCCGCGCATGGTGGTGTTCGACCATGATGGCTGCAAGGCTCAAGAGTAACGTACACAGTTGAACCTACTGTCTTTTCTCCAGCCATTCTAATTGCATGAACCTCTGCATGCGGTTCACCTGCTCTAAGATGAGCACCCATACCAACAATTCGACCATCTTTTACAACAACAGCACCAACTAAAGGGTTCGGACTAGTTTGTCCTTTTGCCTGTCTAGCTAGCATTAAAGCAGTCTCCATGTATTCTACATCTCTCACATAAGCACCCCTTTATTAAAGAACAACATTAAAAGCCCTAGTCAATGAGACTTGGGGCTTTGTGAGAGAATTTTATTTGAGCATATCAAATAAGAGTATCATTTCCCGATTTTTTCAGAAAAATAATACCCACGCAACTTAAGTTGCGCAATCCTTCTCCCATCCAGACTTTAACTGTCGGCCCTAGATTTTCACTAGATCCACCGCTAACAATTGTTAACGGGTCACGGACTTAGAGGCGTTTGACCTCATCACCGCCGGTAGGGAATTCCACCCTGCCCCGAAGGATTCTAAAAATATAATATGAAATTGTACTTGAATCTATTTTAGCGGTATGTCGCAAAATATGCAACGAAATAAGACTGAAGTGTGTGTTTTTAGAGAATAGTGGAGAAAAATGTCCGGTTTAGGAAAGACATTGGGGCAAAAATAGTAAAAAAGAACCCATTCAAATTGAAAGGGTTCTTCCTACTTACTTATTCTTCAATGATCTTTACTTCTTTCATCACGTCGTTTTGCTTGATTTTATAAACTGCTTCAAGGTTTTCAGTTACTTTTCCGAAAACAGTGTGAACTCCATTCAAGTGTGCTTGTGGCTCATGAACGATGAAGAATTGGCTACCGCCAGTGTCTTTTCCTGCGTGTGCCATTGATAGTGATCCTGCCTCATGCTTATGAGGGTTTCCAGTCGTTTCACATTTGATTGTGTAGCCTGGGCCACCTGTTCCAGTTCCACTCGGGCAACCGCCTTGAGCTACGAAGCCTGGAATGACACGGTGGAAAGTTAATCCGTTGTAATACCCTTCGTTTGCTAGCTTTTCAAAATTCCCTACTGTTCCTGGTGCTTCATTTGGGTATAATTCAGCAACTAGTACTTCACCGTTTTCCATAGTAATCTGAGCTTTTTTCATATGTATGTAACCTCCAGTGTTTTATTACGTCTAATAGATAGAACTACTTTATTTTACTATAAGACGAGGAAGAAATCCAAGCCGATGCTCTTGTTTAGAAAAATCATGAAATGGATATCTTTATTTCTATAGAGTTTAAGCTTGGTTATAGTCTTTAATAAAAAACTTCTTTCAATCTACAAAAGATACTATAATAGAAAATGTTGGCATGTACTATGCTTAAACATCGAAGGAGGAATACTCTTGAAGAAACTATTATTTTCACTAATAGCTGCTTTATTGTTTGCTTTTCCTACCATTAGCTTAGCGGATGCTGCGGTTGGAGACATTATTATTACGCTAGGTGAAGATTTAACAGAGCAACAGAAAAATGAGATCTTAGCAGAAATGGATGCTCCTGAGAGCGCACAGATGATTACTGTTTCAAACGAGGAAGAACATAAATATTTAGGAAATTATATACCCAAAGCGACGATTGGATCAAAAGCTCTCTCTTCTTCAGGTATAACAATTGAAAGCTCAGGCACAGGTCTTGAAGTTAAAACAAATAATATCAACTGGGTAACGGACGAGATGTATTTGAACGCTCTTATGACAGCAGGTGTAAAAGATGCAACAATCTATGTTACTGCACCATTTGAAGTGTCAGGTACAGCTGCATTAACTGGACTCTTAAAAGCTTATGAACTTTCCTCAGATGAAGCAATTCCTGAAGAAGTGAAACAAGTTGCAAATGAAGAACTTGTAACGACTGCAGAACTCGGAGACAAAGTTGGTGCTGAAAACGCATCTGCACTAATGGCTAAAATCAAGGAAGAAATTGCTAAAAATGGTGTTCCAGAAACAGATGCGGATCTTCGTGCACTAATTGAAAAAGCCGCTGCAGATTTAGGAATTACCTTGACTGAAGATGAAATCAATAATCTTATTTCATTATTTAATAAAATGAAAGATGTTAACATTGACTGGAATCAAGTTGGGCAACAGCTTGATCAGGCTAAAGACCAAATTTCAAATTACCTTAATTCCGAAGAAGGGCAAACCTTCCTACAGCAAGTTAGAGAATTCTTTGTTTCACTTTGGAACGCAGTTGTCGCTATTTTTAACGGCGGTGGAGAAACAGCCCAATAGAACCTTCCGAATTAAATTGCATACAAAAAGTGAGTGTTAAAATTTCCATTTTAACACTCACTTTTTATTTTTATCTATGTGTAACCTTAGACTTAAGAGGAAGATCATTTGAAATGATATCTTCAAAGCTTTCTCTTTTTATAACGAGCTGTGCCTCCCCATTTTCAACAAAGACGACTGCTGGTCGTGGAATACGATTATAGTTATTTGACATCGAGAATCCATAAGCACCAGTGCAAAAATGGCTAAAATATCATTTGGTTCTACCTTTGGAAGGGGCAAATCCCAAATTAACATATCCCCACTTTCACAACATTTCCCCGCTATTGAAACGGGTGTTGTATGAGGTTCATTCATTCGATTTGCAAGCACCGCTTCATATTTTGCTTGATACAAAGCCGGACGAATGTTATCGCTCATTCCGCCATCAACTGCTACGTACTGTCTAATGTTTGGAACCTCTTTTTGTGACCCAACAGAATATAGGGTTGTACCAGCATCTCCGACAAGTGAACGACCTGGTTCAATCCATATTTCTGGCATATCGATTCCAATTTTACTCACTTGTTGTTTGACTGCTTCAACAATTTTTTCTACATAGTGAGTAGCAGGAAGTGGTTCGTCCTCTTTTGTATAACGAATACCGAAGCCACCGCCTAAGTTTACAACTTCCGGTACATAAGAAAACTGCTCTTTCCATTCTTTTAACTTTTCAAAAATCCGTTCTGCTGCTAGTACAAAACCAGCGGTATCAAAAATTTGTGAACCAATATGACAATGAAAACCTAACAAATGAAAGGTTTTAGCTTCTAGTACTTGATCAATCGCTTTTTCAATTTGGCCGTTTTGCAAGCCAAAACCAAACTTGGAATCTTCTTGTCCTGTTGTAATATAGTCGTGAGTATGAGCTTCAACACCTGGAGTCACTCGTAATAAAATTGGCACCTTCGTACATAGTTCATTCGCCAACTCTTCTAGTAAGTGAATTTCATAAAAGTTATCAACTACAACACAACCAACACCATGGTCAAGGGCCATTTTTAATTCAGCGCGACTCTTGTTGTTCCCATGTAAGTGAATTCGCGATGCTGGGAATCCAGCTGATATAGCCGTGTATAGCTCTCCCCCTGACACAACATCAAGAGATAGCCCTTCTTCCTCAACAAGTTGAAACATGGCAATAGAAGAGAAAGCTTTACTCGCATAAGCAACTTGAGCTTTTACGTTCATCTTTTCAAAAGCTTTTTTAAAACTTCTAGCTCTTTCTCTAATAAGGGCTACATCATATACATACAAGGGTGTCCCATACTGAGTGGCAAGCTGAGTTGTATCTACTCCACCAATTTCTAAATGGCCAAATGAATTAATTACACTACTACCATGTAAAAACATAAACATACCTACCTTCATAGTTGCTGACTTTTCATTCAACTTTTGCAAGATTAATTAGACAAATAAAGTAATTATGAGAGCAAACTGAAGTCCTGTCATTTTAACGCTTACAACAGGGAGGAAACTCGCTATTTTAAAGAAAAACAGACAGCTAACACCAACTGTCTGTTTATTAAATATCATTTTTACTTCATTAAATTAACCATACGATATCATATATGAAGACTACTTTCAATGATTCATTTGACTATTTTGGTACCCTTCTCACATTTTGAGGATGAACAATGCTAGGTCGTAGCTTAGCACCCGGTACAGATGTCCGGATGATAATCTGCCACGCCGCTTTTGCATTAAATGGTAAGAAAGGCCATAAGTACGGTGTATTAAGTGAACGAATTCTCGCTAGCATAATTATAAAAAGGGTAACCCCAATTACGAACCCTTCTAACTTAAATAATGCGACGGCAATTAAAAGTAGCAAACGGGCAATTTTATTTGCTACACTTAGTTCATAGCTCGGTGTCGCGAATGTACCAATTGCAGCGATGGCTACATATAAGATAACCTCTGGAACAAAGAGACCAACGTCGATGGCAATTTGACCAATCAGTGCCGCAGCAATTAATCCCATCGCTGTAGAAAGTGAGGTTGGCGTATGAATTGCGGCCATTCGCAAAAATTCTACTCCGATATCTGCAAGGAAGATTTGAACAACGATCGGAATGTTTTTTTGTTCATTTGGGCCTATAAATGCGATTTGTTCCGGTAACAATGAAGGTTCTAATATGAATAAAAACCATAATGGAAGTAGAAAAAGAGAAGCCATAATACCTATAAAACGAACCCATCTTAAAAATGTACCCACAGCAGGTGCTTGCCGATATTCTTCTGCATGCTGTACATGATGAAAAAAAGTAACAGGGGTAATAATGACACTTGGTGAAGTATCAACGATGATTAAAACATGTCCTTCTAGTACGTGATTAGATGCAACATCAGCTCTCTCTGTGTAGCGAACAAGTGGGTATGGGTTAAATCCTTGCTTCACTAAAAATTCCTCTACGGTTTTATCACTCATCGTCAAGCCATCTACTTTGATTGTCTCTAGTTCTTTTTTAATTACCTTAACTAAGCCAGGATCTGCAACATCTTCTATATAGGTAATACACACATCTGTTTTCGATCGTTCACCAATCTTCATCATCTCACAACGGAGTCGTTCATCACGAATTCTTCTCCGAATCAATGCGGTGTTTACAATAATATTTTCTACAAACCCGTCTCTTGCTCCACGTACAATTTTTTCAGTATCAGGTTCTTGGGGTGTACGACCTGGGTAGCTACGCACATCGACAACTAAACCGTAGTCACAGCCTTCCATAAAAAAGACAACTAACCCGGATAGTACTTGATCTACCGCTTCATCTATCGTTTTTATCTTTTCTACTTGTTGGTTTACAATGCGATTCTCAACAATCTCTTTTAACTTTAACCCTTCTACTTCACGGTCGTTAATCTCTGTTAACTGTTTAAGAATCTGTGTAATAAACTGTGTATCACACAATCCATTTACAAAATACATGTGAACTTGTTGATTCAAAACAAACAGCTTTCGAACACCAAGATCAAAACTTTTGTGTAAACCCACATGATTTTTAAAAAAGTTTTCATTTTGGGTTGGGTTAGGTGAAATCAATGTTTTTTCCTTTGTCCGACTCATGCTTTTCGCTCCTTTCAAGAATAAGTTGAACAGCCTTCATCGTAATAGGGCAGCCATTTTTAACACTGTCTTTTCGGGCCATTTTGCCAATATCGCCGATTCCTACGATTATTGGAAGCTCTAATTCATCAAGACAATAGACTGTGTCCCCACTAATTCTTCCAAGCTCAACATCTTTCAATCCACTTTTATCAACACCATATTCTGTTAAATCACCAAACCGATCAATACTCACATCTACTTTTGCCCATTCAGTGGCATGAGTTTTAGATGCTACTGCTATAACACCTAGCACCTCAATTTGCGTGTGTGTTGCAACATATTTTAAGGCTGTTTCACCTGCCCCTTCACCTAATAATCCACAATCATCGAACATGACAAAAACAGGGTCATAGGGAGTTTGCAGAATGAGCTCCACTAGCTCATGACCAGTTAAGATCGTTGGATTCCCCTGTGACTGAAGAATAGATCTTCCACCAAATTTATCTGCAACATATTGAATTGTTTTTGCTGCATATTCATCCCCATCAGTTACTAAGATAACCCTTCTCGTTTTTGTCACGTTTGCCCTTATCCTTTCGGTTTAAAAATAAGTGCTACCAGGAATGCAAATAGTATAGCTGCTGAGATTCCTGCTGAAGTCAGCTCAAATATCCCAATTCCTATCCCGATAAACCCATGCTTATCTGCTTGTTCCATCGCTCCATGTAACAACGAGTGACCGAAACTTGTAATTGGTACTGTTGCCCCCGCACCTGCAAATTCAATTAATTTGTCATACAAACCAAAGCCATCTAAAATCGCTCCACTAACAACAAAGGAACTCGTCACATGGGCAGGCGTTAGTTTAAAAACATCAAGTAATAGTTGGCCTATCACACAGATTGCTCCTCCAACAATAAAGGCAATTAAAAACTCCATTAGTTCTTCACGCTCCAGTCAGCTCTTTCAAAAACAACCCCGTGCGCAATCGTTGGAATCGATTCTTTTTGTTGAATCATTGTTGGACTTAACAGTGCACCTGTTGCTACAACTAACACTCGATTTAGGTTCCCTAATCGAATTTCATTAAAGATATGACTGTAAGTAACAACCGCTGAGCATGCACAACCACTGCCACCAGCAAAGACACTCTGATCATCTGGACGGTAAACCAGTAAACCACAGTCATTATGGTTATTATGAATATCATATCCCTCTTCTTTTACTAATTCTTTCATGATCGGGCTTCCAACGCCTGAAAGATCTCCGGTTAAAATCAAGTCATAGTCATCCGCCGTTCGTCCTAAATCTTGAAGATGTTGAACAATTGTATCAGCTGCGGCTGGTGCCATCGCTGAACCCATATCAAACGGGTCTGCAATACCAAGATCAGTAACTTTTCCAATTGTAGCGGATGTTATCCGAATATCACTTTTGTCCTTACTAATTAAGACTGCTCCCGACCCTGTTACAGTAAAAGTTGCCGTGTCCGGTTTTTGCCCTCCATATTCGGTTGGATAGCGAAACTGTCTTTCAGCTGTTGCATTATGGCTGCTTGTCGCGGCAACGATTTTATTCGCAAATCCACCGTCGACAAGAGCAGAACCTACTGCAACGGTTTCCATAGAAGTTGAACACGCCCCAAACATGCATAAAAACGGCATACTTAAATGCCTTGCGACATAATTTGCCGTTACGTTTTGATTTAATAGATCACCAGCTAGAAAAATATCTATATCAGAATTCGTTACTTCCCCCTTTGCTAAGCATTGCTCAACTGCTTGCTCCATTAGCCTTCGTTCTGCAAGCTCCCAGTTATCCTCACCGCAGTGAAGTTCTTTATGTGTAATATCAAAGTGCTGTCCTAGTGGACCATCTGCTTCTTTAGGTCCCACTGCAGTTCCAGTAGCTTGAACATACAGCGCGTTTTCAAATACCCACGATTGTTTCCCTGTTAATCTCAATTGATGACCCCCTTTAAAAAGCTAATCCATAAAGATATCGAATAACACCAACAACATAAGCTGCCACTACTCCAAACACAATGACACTTCCCGCTAGTTTAAACATATTCGTTGCAACACCTAATACAATTCCTTCACTCCGGTGTTCCATCGCTGCACTAGTCATTGAATTGGCAAAACCCGTCACTGGGACTGCAGATCCTGCACCAGCAAATTGACCAATTTTGTCGTAAATGCCCATGCCTGTTAACAAAGCAGAAAGTAAGATTAATGTAGCCACTGTTGGGTTTCCAGCTGTTTTTTCAGTAAAATTAAAAAATGTCATATACATATTCTGTATTCCTTGTCCAATCGCACAGATAATTCCACCCACAATAAATGCCTTTATACAATTGATCAAATAAGGAACTTTAGGCTGATAGGCTTTTATGTTTTTTTTGTAATCATCTTTTATTTTTGATGGCATCGTAAGTTACCTCCTTAGTTGAACTCTCTTTAGGTGACATTAATGATTTACAAAATAAACCCAATGAAAAAGAGATCCAAAAATTTTCCCGAAAACAAGTGCCATTAAAAGAATAATAATTCGATCTCCAAAGCCAATTCTTTTTGCTAAAATCGGAAAAACGTTCATAACTTCCGTCAATGCTGCAGCCAACATCCCAACAAAAACTCCACTTAATAAGCCAATTGGAATTGTCCAAAGCTTTGATTGGGAGAAGACGGTATCACTTAAGCTTAACCAACTTCCAATCAAAGCCCCTAAAATGACTCCCCATTCATAGCCTTGTATCGCACTGACTGTTTTTGTAAGCTGTGTTAGTCTTGGGATAATACCAAGTACAGTCAGAAAAGCAACGAATCCACCTCCAACAACAACACCGCTCGAAAAGCCAAGAAACATAATGAATAGTAGTTTAATGATCATTGATTTTTTTTATACTTTCTTTATTTTCGTTCATCGCTACGTATTGATCTAAATCTAATTGGTAATTAAACATTTCAACTTCTAATGGACTGGGTTCTTCGTTAATTCTTTTCTTAAACAAGTGATTGAAAAATAGAATCATGCCCAGCCCTAGCCCTATTGAATAAGGAATTTGTAGTAGCAATGGCTGTTCTACCTTTTCACCGGTTATGATCGTATAAATTCGTTGATGGACTTGTTGCATGCTAACATCTTCATGAAAATTCATAATGGCCAAGCTTGCTCCTACAAAGAGTAAAAACCAAACAGCAACAAAAAGGATGGGTGATAGTTTTTTCTTTTCAAAGATTATTTCCACGATCGTTTGAGATGCACCAACCATTTGAACGTCTATTTGGTGGTCGAATTTATGTATCTCAGATAAAACTCGCATTACATCAATAACCACTCTGTTTTTATCTCGAATCGTGATCTGGTGAATGACACTATTTCTTAATTTCTCCGTCAACTCCTTGTTGCCGACGATTTGTGCGATTTTCCCAATCGTAATCACATCGTTAGGATAGACTTGAATTCGATGACGAAGCCTTAAATAAATCGTCTTTTCCATCAAAGTTCACTTCCTAAGATTTGTTTGTAATAAGTAGTATGCATTGCCTGAAATTGAATCATACAGTTTTCTCCGGCTCCAATATTTGCCACAAAAAAAGGGCCTACCTTCATAAGTTGAAGGTAGGGCCCTTTAGAGATTAAGCTCATCAAAGACTGTCCATTTTGTCTTTCATTTGTTGAAGAATTTTCTTTTCAAGACGTGATACTTGGACTTTGGAAATCCCAAGTCGTTCTGCTACCTCGGACTGCGTTTGATCCTTGTAATACCTTAAATAAACAATTAACCGCTCTCGTTCATCTAAATCACGAATCGCGTCTTTTAGCACGATTTTATCAAACCACTTCGGTTCTGAGTGGTCAGCAATTTGATCTAAGAGTGTAATTGGATCTCCATCATTTTCATAAACAGTTTCATGGATGGATGAAGGCGCCCTAACTGCTTCTTGAGCGAGTACCACATCTTCGGGAGAAATATCTAGATAGTTTGCGATTTCTGCTACAGTTGGCACCTTGCCTAATGTCTTCGATAGTTCATCTCTGGCACGGCGAATTTTATTCCCTAGCTCTTTCAATGAACGACTAACTTTTACAGTTCCGTCGTCGCGGATAAAACGCTGAATCTCACCAATGATCATCGGAACAGCATAGGTCGAAAATTTAACATCATAAGATAAATCAAATTTATCGACTGATTTCAAAAGACCGATGCTTCCGATTTGAAACAAATCGTCCGGTTCATACCCTCGATTTAAAAATCTTTGAACAACAGACCAAACGAGACGCATGTTTCTTTCAATGATTAAATCACGTGCTTCTTGCTCTCCAAGCTGACTTCGGCGAATTAACTCCTTAACCTCATGGTCTTTCAACTGTGTTTTAGAAATCTCTTTCTTGACCTCCACATCCATAGCAATTCTCCCTCAATTACACAAAGCTTTACTTTTTGTAAAGTGTTTCGTTAACCTAATCGTTGTTCCTTTAGATTCGAGTGACTCAACTGTAATTTCATCCATGAAATTTTCCATAATTGTAAAACCCATTCCTGATCGTTCAAGTTCTGGTTTTGTTGTGTATAGTGGTTGTCTAGCTTCATCTATGTCTAGAATACCTAAACCTTCATCACGAATTGTTAAGTACACAACTGCCTCATCAAGAGTGACGGAAATATAGACTATACCGTCAGGATTATTGTCATAGCCATGAATAATTGCATTTGTAACAGCTTCGGAGACGACTGTTTTAATCTCAGTCAGCTCGTCCATCGTTGGGTCTAGTTGTGCAATAAACGCTGCTACCGTAACCCTTGCAAACGATTCATTTTGACTTAACGCTGAAAATTGAAGGTTCATTTCATTTTTCATGAAGCCACCCCCAAAGTCTGGAGTGCTTGTTGTTCAGATTGCTCGAGACGAATAATCTTGAAGAGTCCTGACATATCAAATAAACGTTTAACCGCTGGCGAAATCGCACAAACAACCATTTCGCCGTTCATCGCTTTGATTTGTTTGTATCTGCCTAAAATAACTCCCAAGCCTGAACTATCCATGAACGATAACTTTTCTAGATTTAAGACAATATGCTTGATTGGGTTTTTTGCTAAAAGTTCTGTTACTTTTGAACGCAAATCTTCAGCAGTATGGTGATCAAGCTCACCTGAGAGTCGAATGCATAGAACAATATCTTTTACATCAAGTTCAATCGCTAGACTCAAATTTATCCCTCCTTAATTATCTGGATAAAAGAATCATTCGCGACCTATAAAACCAAATCCTGCTGTATGACAAAACTAGTGGAAATTCGTCATGATTAGCTAGATTTTGTGAAGTCACCCATTACACGTTGAAATAATGTCCACCAGCTTGCGTCACTGATTTCCTTTTCTGCAACTAATGGACTTTCCACCATTACTTTGTCATTCTTTTTTAAGATTAACGTTCCAAGCTCATCTCCTTGTTTCAAAGGAGCTTTAATATCTTTTTTCATGACTACTTCTTGAGTAACATCCTCGACACCTTCTCCTTTTTTCGTTAAAACAGAAATTGGCTCAGATGTTACAAGGTTCACTTGCTTTTCGCTGCCCTTACTCACGTTTAACTTCGAAACCACGTGGTTACGTTCAAAAAGTGGGTGTGTTTCGTATTGACTAAAGGCATAATCAAGCATTTTGGTTACTTGAGCATTTCGATCTTTCGGTGTACTTGCTCCAAATACAACTGCGATTACACGCATATTTCCTTTTTTAGCTGTTGCTGTTAGACAGTACTTCGCTTCATTTGTAAACCCAGTTTTAACACCATCAACACCTGGATAAAATTTCACGAGGCGATTTGTATTCACAAGCCAAAACCTTTTATCTGTGTCTTCTCTTAAATAATCCTCATATTTACCAGTGAAATTAGTGATTTCTTCATATTTCAATAATTCTTTTGCCATTAAGGCCATGTCCTGAGCAGTACTATAATGATCTGGTTCAGGTAAGCCGGTTGGATTTTTAAACTGTGTATTTTTGAGACCAAGTTCCTTTGCTTTGTCGTTCATCTTTTGAACAAACTCTTCCTCTGAACCTGAAATTCTTTCAGCCATTGCAACGGATGCATCATTACCTGAGGCAATTGCAATACCTTTTAACATTTCCTCGACTGTCATTTCCTCACCAGTCTCTAGGAAAATTTGGGAACCACCCATTGAAGCGGCGTATTCACTTGTTCTTACTTTTTCATCCATTTTTATTTTGCCAGTATCAAGTGCTTCCATAATAAGCAGCATGGTCATTATTTTTGTCATGCTTGCAGGCGGCAGCTGTTCGTCACTGTTTTTATCATATAAAATATTTCCAGTGTCTCGTTCAATCAAAACAGCAGATTTTGCTTGATCTGCAAGATTTAAAGTAGATTCTTGAGCAAAAACAGATGGTGAAATCGTAAAAAGCATCATTAATAGCGTGATACATGAAAGTAAACGTCTCATCTCCAAACCCTCCATTCATATACCTCCCATTTTTTCCAATGAAGGGAAAATTATACTTTGTTAAATAAAAAAAGTACCGAGAGTTGGCTCGGTACTTTACGAAACTTTCTTTATTCCTTAATTGTCGCATATACAAGTGGTGGTGCCTGAACAGGACTAGGCGAAACTTTTATGCTTTCATAGAGCTTGGTCTTCACTTGTTCTACATTGTCTTGGTTGTTGCTATAAATTGTGACAAGAGAATCTCCAATTTTTACTTGATCCCCTATTTTTTTATTTAGCATAAGACCTACAGCTAGATCAATTTGAGACTCTTTTGTTGCTCGACCTGCACCCAATAACATCGCTGCTGTTCCTACTGAGTCTGCTACAATTTCAGATACATAGCCATCTTCTTTTGCTGTAAGCTCAATTTTGAACTTAGCTTGTGGAAGCTTTTCAGGTGAATCTACGACACTCGCATCTCCACCTTGTGCTTCAAGGAAGGTTTTTAGTGTTTTAAGAGCATCACCGTTTTGGATTGCTTTTTCTAACATTGAACGAGCTTCTTCTAACGAATCCGCCTTTTCAGCTAGAAACACCATGTAACTTCCTAATTCTAGGCAAAGGTCTTCTAAATCTTTAGGACCTTTACCACTTAATGTGTCGATCGCTTCTTTTACTTCAAGCGCATTTCCAATTGCATATCCAAGTGGCTGACTCATATCTGATATAACTGCCATTGTCTTACGTCCTACAGCGTTTCCGATATCAACCATTGCTTTTGCAAGCTCTTTTGCATCATCTAAGTCTTTCATAAAAGCACCTGCACCCGTTTTCACATCGAGTACAATTGCATCTGCCCCTGCTGCTATTTTTTTACTCATAATCGAGCTCGCGATGAGTGGAATGCTATTTACCGTTGCCGTCACATCTCGAAGTGAATAGAGCTTTTTATCCGCTGGTGTCAAATTACCACTTTGTCCAATAACAGCTAGCTTATTTTCATTGACAAGTTTTATAAATTCTTCATTTTTAATTTCCACATGAAATCCAGGGACTGCTTCAAGCTTATCAATTGTTCCACCTGTATGTCCTAATCCACGACCAGACATTTTTGCAACAGGAACACCAACGGCTGCAACGAGCGGGCCTAATACAAGCGTAGTTGTGTCACCTACACCACCTGTACTATGCTTATCCACTTTGATACCTTCAATTTCACTTAAGTCAATTGTGTCACCAGAGTGAACCATCGCCATTGTTAACTCAGCTCGTTCAGTTTCTGACATGCCTTGAAAGAAAATGGCCATTGTGAAGGCACTCATTTGGTAATCAGGAATGTCTCCATTTGTGTATCCAGAAATGATAAACTGTATTTCTTCTTTCGTTAGCTCGTTACCATCGCGTTTTTTTTCGATTAAGTCAACCATTCTCATCGGTTTTCCACCCCAGGACTAGTTTGTTTTAGTAATATTCTCAACTATATTCTTTACCAAGTTTAAAAAATTCGCTTTTACTTTTTCAGTCGTTTCAATAACCTCATCATGTGAGAGAGGTTGATCAAGAATTCCAGCTGCCATGTTAGAAATGCAAGACAATCCCAGAACCTTTAAGTTAGCATGCCTTGCTACAATCACTTCCGGTACTGTAGACATTCCCACAGCATCTCCACCTAATGTCCGTAATGCGCGTATTTCTGCAGGTGTTTCATAGGTAGGTCCTGTATTTGCAACATAAACGCCTTCACGAACTGGAATAGAAAGCTCCGCAGCGACATTTTTTGCAATTTCTCTTAGTTCTCTGTCATACGCTTGTGTCATATCTGGAAATCTTACTCCTAATTTAGGATCATTCGGTCCAATTAGCGGATTCTGTCCCATATTATTTATATGATCAGATAAAATCATTAAATCACCAGGCTCAAAAGACTCATTAATTCCACCTGCTGCATTTGTTACGATTAGCGTTTCTACTCCGATTTCTTTCATTACTCTTACTGGGAACGTTACTTTATCAAGGCCATATCCTTCATAAAAATGAAAACGCCCTTGCATGGCAACCACTTCAGTACCCATTAGTGTTCCAAAGACTAGTTGCCCTGCATGACCTTCTACAGTAGATACTGGGAAGTTTGGAATTTCGTTATAAGGAATTTTCACAGGGTTTTCGATTTCATCAGCTAAAACACCTAAACCTGATCCTAAAATTAAACCAATCTTCGGTGTTTGTTTGTATTTTGTTTGTAAGTACTTTGCAGCCTGTTCCATTGTTTCTCGATTCATTTTCTTGTCTCCTTTATTTCTTCTAAAAAGCTCGTTCCGTGTTTGGGCATTGTGACCTTAAAGTTATCAGCGATCGTAGCGCCAATATCTGCAAATGTTTCTCGTATTGGCAATTCAGTTCCTTTATTGTTCTTAGGATTGTAAACTAATAATGGAACATATTCTCTTGTGTGGTCTGTCCCGGGGTGCACTGGATCATTTCCGTGATCCGCGGTGATGATGAGTAAATCATTATCTTTCAATTGATCTAGTACCTCTGGTAGACGTGCATCAAATTCTTCCAAGGCTTCCCCGTAGCCCTTAGGATCTCTACGATGACCAAATAGAGCATCAAAATCAACCAGGTTTAAAAAGCTAAGGCCGGTAAAATCCATTGTAAGAGTTTCATTAAGCTTATCCATGCCATCCATATTTGATTTTGTTCGAAGGGATTTTGTTATTCCTTCTCCATCAAAAATATCGGATATTTTACCGATTGAAATACTGTCGTATCCACTGTCTTTTAACTCATTCATAACTGTCCGTTCGAATGGCTTAAGTGCATAATCGTGACGATTTGGGGTTCTAGTGAAAGCTCCCGGTTCACCAACAAACGGTCTAGCAATTACTCGACCGACCATATATTTTTCAGCTAATGTTAGTTTACGAGCAAATTCACAAATTTTATAAAGCTCATCTAGAGGAACTATTTCCTCGTGAGCTGCAATTTGCAAAACAGAATCTGCTGAAGTATAAACAATTAATGCACCTGTTTTCACATGTTCCTCACCTAATTCATCAAGAACCTCGGTTCCTGATGCTGGCTTGTTGCCGATGATTTTACGGCCCGTTTTCTCCTCAAGCTCTGCAATTAATCCTTCAGGAAATCCATCTGGAAAAACTCTGAACGGTTGTTCAATATATAAACCCATGATCTCCCAATGGCCTGTCATTGTATCTTTTCCATTTGAAGCTTCCTGCATTTTTGTGTAATGTGCTATAGGTGTTTCTTGAACAGGAATTCCTTTTATCTCACGGATGTTACTAAGACCTAGTTTCGCAAGGTTTGGCATGTTAAGGCCGCCCATATGCTCCGCAATATGTCCAATCGTATCCGACCCTTTATCATTAAATTGGTCAGCATCAGGAGCTTCTCCAATCCCTACTGAGTCCATAACCACTAAAAAAATTCGTTTATATGTATAGTTGGACATCGTCATCCTCCTTAAATTGTTCATTTTACTATGTGTAGAATTTTACCCTTAAATACTTTTAAAAAATACGTCAGAAGTCTGACAACCTAATTATAAACCGTTTTCAATGAAGTTGCCAATACAAAAGCAATTAAAGAAAAAAGCTATACACTCTTTTATGGTGTATAGCTCTTAATTATGCTCTTGGATGAAATTGTTTGTAAACATCCTTTAGTCGAGTCTTTGAAACATGAGTGTAAATCTGCGTGGTTGAGATGTCGGCATGACCGAGCATTTCTTGAACAGCCCTTAAATCGGCTCCATTTTCGAGCAAGTGGGTTGCAAAAGAATGTCGTAGCGTATGGGGAGTTAACTCTTTGTCAATATTGGCTTCTAGCGCTATTTTTTTAAGATTTTTCCAAAAGCCCTGTCTAGAGATTCGTTTGCCGTGATGATTTAGAAACAAAGCATCTGTTGGTTGTTTTTTACTCACTAAATGAATTCTTGCTTTTTCAATGTAAGCCGTAATCGCTTCGGACGCAATTGTCCCGATTGGTACGATTCTTTCTTTATTCCCTTTTCCATAACAACGGATGAAACCCATAGTTAAATGTACATCCTTTAGATCGAGGTTAATCATTTCACTAACTCGCATTCCGGTTGCATATAAAAGCTCAAGCATCGCCTTGTCTCGATATCCAAATGAAGAGGTTAGTCGAGGAGTTTCTAATAATTTTTCTACATCTTGTAGTGACAAAACCTTTGGGAGCTTTCGGTCAATTTGTGGCGATTCAATATGAACAGTGGGGTCTTGATCAACTGCCTTTTCTCTAAGTAAAAATTGATGAAGAGAGCGAATTGAAGCAGTATGACGAGCAAGCGTTTTACTGGACTTACCACCGTCTTTTAACTGCTTTAGAAACTGGATAATATGAAAACGTGTGACATCATTAAACGAAGTAATCTGTTGCTTTTCAACTAAAAAAAGCTGATATCCTTTTAAGTCTCTCTCATATGAAACAATTGTATTATTTGATAAGCCACGTTCGACAATGATATAGTGTATAAAATCTTTAATTTGATCCTTCAATCTATCTACTCCCCATTTAAATAAAAGAACATGAGCCTGTTTATCCAGCTTTCTCCCTCGTCATTTACCATATTCGTAACCTTTAAAGCAGCACCTTGTGGCTGGTCAAAACGATGAAAATCTTGATATTCTAAGTTAACCCAAATGATAGCATAATAGAATAAAACCGTAAATCCAGTAAATAAGACAAATACTTTTACAATGTCCCTCATCGTTTTAACAATTTTCATCATGATAAGTCCTCCAAATCTTCCTAGTGCTAGTTTCATACGAATCCTGCACCTTAACTTATTAGAAGATATGCCAAAAAGGACAAACTTTATACATGAAATGAGCATGTTGCAATTAAATTTGAGATTTTGAGCAATTATTATGATTCTCGTGCTTATATGCGGATTCTCATGCAATTATCCTGATTCTCGTGCGTATATCTCGATTCTCGTGCATATATCTCGATTCTCGTGCAATTATCCTGGTTCTCGTGCAATTATCGAGGTTCTTGTGCAACTTCGTATATGTTTTTTTGAAATCCAATACAAAAACCCTTCCTATTATAAGGAAGGGTTTACTATTCTTCTTCATCTGAATCTTCTTCTTCTTTTTCTTGACAGCGAAAACAGATGCCATGAAAAGTTAAGCGATGGTCTTTAATTTTGAAGTTCCAGTCACGTTCTACAATTTGTTCGACGTCTTCTAACAAATCATCTTCTATTTCAGCTACAGATCCACATTCAATGCATACTAAATGATGGTGGAAATGTGCAGCACCTTCTTTTCGTAAATCATATCTGGAGACACCGTCCCCAAAGTTTATTTTATCAACAACTTTTAATTCGGTTAAAAGTTCTAATGTTCTATATACAGTTGCTAATCCAATTTCAGGAGCTTTTTCTTTAACGAGGAGGTATACATCTTCTGCACTTAAATGATCCTCTTCATTTTCAAGCAACACCCGAACCGTTGCTTCTCGCTGCGGTGTTAACTTGTAGCTTGATGAATGCAACATTTTCTTTATCCGGTCAATGCGGTTTTCCATAGTACACTTCCTCCCTCGCCGCGTTCCACATTATTATAACAAAGATCGAGAAAGTGTCCAACTAAAATAATTATAATCTAATAAAGATAATGATTATTAAATAATACCTATTATTACTTACTAACTATTTCAATAACACCCTTCATTAATAAAGGTGATGCATATGCTTCAAATCCTGACGCAACGATCGTTATACAAGAAATCACGACTAGTATTGTAACATATCGAATGAATAGTGAAAATGGGCCTTCAGCAACTGTTGCTTTTTTCACAAAGAGCTGCCTGATAATCTTTAATGAAAATGAAATTGCAATTGTACACATAATAATAAACGCAGGAATCAAAAGTATGTTCTGTGGAAGAACAGTCACAAACGACAGTAAAAAACCCTTCATGCCGAGTTGATTCACTAAAAACCCGACGGTAAATCCAACAACCATTCCCTTTACAAATAACATGACCAGAATAACAGGTAAACCAATAATCGAAATACCTAGCACCCACATTAAGCCTAGATATTTCATATTATGAAAAAAGCTCTGTTTGAACATGTCCATTGAGCTTGCCACTTTCCCCTCGGAAACTTGTCCAAAAAATCGGCTTAAGTAATAATATAAATCTTCTTTTTGACTTAGATTCATACTATTGACAATGATGGCTCCAAAAATGACACCCATCAGAAATAACACAAAAACAAACAAGTAAATCGACGAATGTTCCTTCATATGTTGTTTAATCGTTGCTTTGAATGGCTGTTGTTTTCGCATGAATAGATCCTCCTATCATTCTCTTACTAGAGTGTATGAGAGGAAGTATGGATCTATTACAGAAGAAAAATATCGTTGCTTTTTTCTTCCAATCTTGTATACTAGTTAAAAATTACAAGGATGTGAGAGCTTTGAATCCACTTTTACTAGATTTCCCTACTCAGTTTACAACGAAACGTCTTCTTATTCGAGTGCCAATGGCTGGAGACGGAATTGAAGTAAATGAAGCAATCACTGAGTCTCTTACAGAGCTCCAACCGTGGATGCCATTTGCTCAAAAAGCACCTCAACTCAACGATACTGAGGCAAACATAAGAGAAGCACACGCTAAATTCATTTTAAGGGAAGATCTGCGGTTATCGATCTACGACCTCGAAAAGGGACATTTTATAGGAAGCACTGGTTTACACCGTATAAATTGGGATGTTCGAAGCTTTGAAATTGGGTATTGGATTCATACCGAATATAGTGGTCAAGGATACATAACAGAAGCAGTCGAGGGATTAATAGATTTTGCGGTTAAAGAGCTAGGTGCGAAACGAATTGAAATTAAATGTGACCCATTTAATGAAAAAAGCAGAAAAACCCCTGAGAAGTTAGGGTTTAGTTTGGAAGGGATTTTGCGACAAAATAGCAAATCTGCTGATGGAAAAACAATTCGGGATACATGTGTTTTCGCAAAATTGTTTAATTGAAAAGGGTGTTGACCTAACGAAAAATGTCGTTAGGTCGACTTGGTACCATAAGGGCGATTATACGCCTGTCACTTTCCCATACACACCCCCACCGCCAGCTTTCACCTGAAGTGTTCCAGCTCTTGCAGCTAGGATGTAAGAACTTATTTTTCCAGTCACAATCTGATTTAACTGTTCTTCACTTGTTTCGTGAAGAATGTTCATTTCGGTTCCAAAAGCCTGTTTTAATTTATATAATGTTTTTGGTCCAATACCAGGGATAAACTGAAGAGGTACTTGGTGATTATATTGCGGTCTATCTTCCCTCTTTTTTTCAAAATCGGCTAATTCATGGAGGCGATTGCTGACACCTTTTGTAAATCGCTTGCATCCACACATAGTACAGATGTTTGAATCATGATCCTTAGTAACTCCGCACTTTTCGCAAGTTGTTGAATAATACTTTCCTAGATAAGGATTCAGACCATAATTAGCTTCAATCCCTCTACCATGTTCTTCTGCTAGTGCTTTTTTCAGTTCGGTAAACGAGGCTTCTTCTAGACGAAGCTTCTGATATTCGCGGGCGATTTTAGGTAAAGAATGTGCATCAGAGTTGGTCACAAATGTGTAATGATGTAGCTCGCTTAGTTGATCTGCCATACTTGTGTCTGAGCTTAATCCTAATTCAACTGCATCAATTAAAGTTGGATCGAAAACTTCTGTGAGACTTTTCTTAACTCCACTTCCAAATAGACTTTTATGTGGTGTGAAGATGTGGGCAGGTATAAACAAGCCTCCGAGCTCTTTTACTTTTCTTTGCAAAACTCGACCGTTTTCATACATGCGCTGAGAGCTTAGCGTATTATTTGTCACCCTGCTTGACATCCAATTTGAAAATGAAATCATTTTCTCTATCGTTGGCATGTAAGCTAGTATGTGAATTGGCCCCTTACAAAATTCATCATAGATTTCGATCTCTGTACCGAGGATTAGCGTGGTGTTTTTATACTTAATTCCTCCACCCTCGATCTCTGTGCATTCACCTCTAGTTACAGCGTTTTTTAAATCTACGAGAATTTCAGGAACATGACAATCGATAATACCTATCATGTTTATGCCTTTATGCTCACTCGCCTCGATTAGAATATTTTCAAGTGTAAGTGTGTCAGAAGCTGTGATTTTGACTGGTTTTCCTGAACTTGTTCTGCCTATATGGATATGTAAATCCGCAAAATAACTTTTCATGTTAAGTAGAAAGCGCCTCTTTTAACTGTAAATATTGTACTGCAAATGCTGTTTTCGCATCATAAATTTGTTTGTCCTCTACCATTGCTTGCGCTTCCTCTAAACTCACCTCCAACACATCAAGAAATTCATCTTCATCTAGTGAAGCTGCTTCCGTCATTTTTACTAACTTTCCTGCAACAAATAAATGCACGAGTTCGTCTGCAAAACCTGGAGACGTATAAAATGAAATGAGCGGCTCTAAAGATTCACATGTATAGCCTGTTTCTTCTTCAAGTTCACGCTTCGCAGTGATTTTGGGGGATTCTCCCTTTTCTAGCTTACCCGCTGGAATCTCAACTAATGCTCGTTCAAGTGCTTTTCGATATTGCTTCACCATCACGATTTTATTAGTGTCGGTTAAGGCAATAACTGCCACTGCTCCTGGATGCTTGATAATTTCCCGCGTACTTGTTTTTCCATTTGGTAATTCAACCTCTTCTAAATGAAGATCAATGATTCTTCCAGAAAAAATTTCTTTCGATGACAATGTCTTTTCTCTTAAATGATCCATCTTTTCAGCTCCTTGTTCTACAGGCTTCCATTTCTTCATACATTCTATCATATCTTATGGAAGGGAATGGTTCCGGATGAAAATCTATCGCCTTGAAAAAGGAATTATTCTTGTAGGAAAAGCTTGGGAAATTCGTGCTAAATTGAAGGAATATAGCCGGAAATATAAAACAGTTCAGGAATGGATCGAAGACAAAGCATAGGTGTTCTTATTTGCTTTTTCCTTCTGCTTATACTACTGTCGAAGAAAAGGCTTAGGAGGAGAGAGGCATATGAGAAAAAGGCAATTAGGGAACTCTGACTTAACTGTGAGTGAAATGGGTCTTGGGTGCATGTCACTCGGCACAAATGAGGATCACGCTCTTTCTATTATTGATGAAGCCATTGACCGTGGCATTAACTATCTTGATACAGCCGATTTATACGATTTTGGTGTAAATGAAGAGCTTGTTGGAAAAGCAATTAAACACCGCCGCAATGAGATTATCCTTGCGACAAAAGTGGGCAATCGCTGGGAAGAAGGAAAAGAAGGCTGGCATTGGGATTCATCCAAAGCTCATATTAAAGAAGCTGTAAAAAAAAGCTTACAACGCCTCCAAACCGACTACATTGATTTGTATCAGCTTCATGGTGGAACAGTTGAAGACAACATAGATGAAACGATAAGCGCTTTTGAAGAGCTAATGCAAGAAGGAACGATCCGTTATTACGGCATTTCTTCGATTCGCCCAAACGTGATTAAAGAATTCGTAAACAAATCAAACATTGTTAGTGTGATGATGCAGTATAGTCTTTTGGATCGACGACCTGAAGAGTTATTTCCTCTACTAAAGGAACACGGAATAAGTGTAATTGTTCGTGGTCCACTTGCGAAAGGGTTACTTACACAAAAGCATTTATCTGATTTTAATGATAAATTTAAAAGCAATGGCTTTCTATCCTATTCCTTTGAGGAGCTTAAAAATCTCAGAGAAACTACCTACCAAACGTTTCCGAAACAACCTTTAACTCAATTAGCCCTTCATTATTGCTTACATGATGATGTTGTTTCTGCGGTCATTCCTGGGGCAAGCAAAACTAGTCAGCTTCTTGAAAACTTAGAAGCGATAAGTGGTGAATCATTGAGCAAGGAGAGTTATGAAACCTTGCAGAATATAACAAAGCATGAGGCATATGAACAGCATCGAGATTAACAATGAGCGAATTCTATCTAAGTCCCTACAAATCAAGATTGATTTGTAGAGACTTTTGAGGTTGTCGACCATTTATATTATCGAGTTTGTTCGTTATATCATCGAGTTTTCAATTATAATATCAAGTTGGCGGTTTTTATTATGAAGTTTTGCTATATATCGATCTCTCGACATAATTCGATTGTTTCCGACGCTTTTTCCACATGAAAAATACGTTCTTTTTAGTGAGCGCTCTATCAATCAAGTCATTTATAGTCCTTCCATGTTAACGCGCTCTCGTTCAATAATTCTTCAAAGCTTTTGTTTTTTTCTCTTTCTTTTCGTTCGATAATCTTTTGCTGTTTTGCAGCCTCTTCCTTCGCTTCTTGTTCTTCTGTTAATCCTTTTTTTACAGATTTGAGTTTTTCAAGAAGGTCTGTGTTTAAGTGATCTCCTAGCTGAACGGATGATTCATCTTTTTTCTTTTTTTGTTTTTTCATCGTATCCTCCTGCACGTTTCTGGGTGACTTTCTTTTTTAAAAAAATGGGTATAGTATTATTATTACCTTTTTGTGCTTACTGTTTGTATGTCTATGTATGTATGGCTTTTTAAATAATTTGAAACTTCATCATGAACATACCAATAGAAATCGAAAATTCAGAAATTAACACCAGGAAAAAAACACCTCTTCCTTAGTATAGTGAATTTGATTAGAAAACACTACCAAAGAAGAGGTGCTCAAACTTCCATATATACTAGAGTTTTTTTAAAAAATATCGCTTGACGTACTTTTCACTTTATTTGAGCCACTTTTACGATTTGGAATAAACGTGTATAAACCACTTCTATTGCGCTTTCCTTTGTATATTGAAACTACTTTGCTCCTGTTTTAAACTTTTTTGTTCCAGATAGAGAGATTTATAGAGTGATACGCTTATTAGAATCAAAATTATCGTAAATGGAAGTGCGGAAACTAATGAGGCCGCTTGCAATCCCTTCAATCCGCTACTGATGATCAAAACAATCGTAATACCCGCCATTAATACTCCCCAAATGATTTTAACAATATTTGACGGATTCAAATTCCCATTCGATGTCATCATTGCTAGCACAAATACTGCAGAGTCCGCTGATGTGACTAAAAAAATGACGATCAACGCTATCATAATAATAGAGAAAAAGAAGTAGAAAGGAAATTCCTTAAGCAGGACAAATATCGCTGTTGTGACATCTTTAGAAACCGCATCAGCAATTGCCGTGTTCTGAAATAAATCCATATATAGGCCTGTTCCTCCAAAAATAGCCATCCACATAAAGGCAATTACCGGAGGAACAATCAATACACCAATAACAAACTCTCTAATGGTTCTTCCTCTTGATATACGGGCAACAAACGAACCAACGAATGGAGACCACGCAATGACCCAAGCCCAATAAAACACTGTCCAATCATGGACCCAGGCATCCCCACTGTAAGGTGTTAAATAAAAACTCATTTCCGTAAAGTGCTGAAGATAATCGCCGATTCCAAGCACAAAGCTTTCTAAAATGAAAACTGTTGGTCCTCGAAAAAGGAAAAACGTCATTAGTATGAGTACCAAGACCATATTCGTGTTACTTAATAATTTAATCCCTTTATTAAGTCCTGTTGTAGCAGATGTGAGATAGAGCGCAAGCATTACAACCACAATCCCGCTCTGGATCCATGCATTGTTTGGAATGGAAAACACATAGTTCAATCCGCCGTTAATTTGTAATACTCCCATACCCAATGATGTCGCAACCCCTGTAACCGTTGCAATGACAGCAAGAATATTAACTGATGTTTTTATATAGCTGCTTCCTCTTTTTATTTTAATACCATTAAGAGTTTCGCTAACAAGTGATTTGCTTTTTTTTCGGAACTGAAAATAGGCAAGTGCCAATCCAACGATTGTGAAGACTGACCATTGATGAATTCCCCAGTTAAAAAAGGAGTAACGCATTGCGACTCTTGCCGCTTCCGCAGATTTGGGTTCAATGCCACTTAAAGGTGGATTGGCGAAATGTGTTAATGGCTCGGCAACACCCCAAAAAACAATCCCAACACCGAATCCGGCGCTGAACAACATGCTAATCCATGTAAAATAAGAAAAATCAGGTTTATCATGGTCTTGTCCGAGTCTAATATTTCCATACTTACTAAAAGCAAGGAATAGACAAAATGCAACAAAGCAGGCTACTGAAAATAAATAAAACCAGCCAAAAGAGTGACTTGTAAAATTAAAGACAGCAGAAGCATTTTTAGCGAGACTATCAGGAGAAAGAGCCCCCCAAATTGTAAATAGGAGAATGATTACAGCAGATACCTTAAAAACAGTATTGTTGTAAGAAGCTTGTTCTTTTGTTTTCCTCAAATAAACCACCCTTTATTTGTTTTTTCCTTCATTTAAATGAACTGTTTTCAATCATTTATCTTGATTGCAGGATCATAAAACAAGATGAAACTTCAAAGGAGTCAAATGAAAGGATATGTTAATCGTTAACATAAAATATAATACTTATTTAGCTTTACCTAACATAAACTTCGTCTTCTCTCGAATCCGAATTTCAATAAAAAAGGGAACTGTGGAGATCTATATGACATATTCCCCTTTTTTCAAATGGCTGGTCACTATTGAAATATTGAGAGATTTATCTTTAATAGGTAGACAATTTAAAACAAACAACTTTTGGTTCTGTCATCTCCTGAATAGTGAACTTTACACCTTCATGTCCCAATCCCGATTTTTTTACACCGCCGAATGGCATAGCATCGATTCTATAATCGCTACTATCATTGATCATAATGCCGCCGACATCCATCTTTGCTATTGCTTGGTGTGCCTTTTCAATATCTTTTGTAAAAATACCTGCCTGTAAACCATAGTTCACATCATTCGATTGTTGGATTGCCGCATCCAGGTCATAAGTCGGGTAAAATAGGACGACTGGACCAAAGATTTCTTCTTTTGAAATTGTGCAATCTTCAGGTACATTTGTCAAAACGGTTGGAGAATAAAAGGCACCCTTGCGTTCGCCACCTGTTAATAATACTGCGCCTTTCTCTATTGCCTCATTGACTATATTTTCAACGCGAATCGCTTCCTTTTCAGTAATAAGCGGTCCCATATCGGTTAGTTCGGATTGTTTATCACCAATGCGGTATCGATTGGTTCGTTCAACAAACGACTTTTGGAATGACTCCATGATACTTTCTTGAATATAGATTCGCTGTACTCCAAGACAATTTTGACCTGCTGCCCAAAAAGCGCCGGAAACAGTTGATTCTACCGCTTTTTCTAAATCAGCATCTTCTAGTACGATAACAGGTGAGTTCGAACCGAGTTCCATGCTTATTTTTTTCAATCCTGCTTTACGTGCAATGTCCTCTCCTACTTCTAAGCCACCTGTAAAGGAAATCATTCGAATCGCAGGATGTGTCACAAGAACATCACCAATCTCACTTCCATAGCCTGTTATCACTGATAACACTTTTGGAGGCAGTCCGGCTTGAACGAATGCTTCTGCAAGTAAAAGAGCACTTAATGGGGTAACAGTGGCCGGCTTTACGATAATCGCATTTCCTGAGGCGATCGCTGGTCCCACTTTGTGTGCGACAAGGTTCAACGGGTCATTAAATGGTGTAATGGCACCAATAATACCGATTGGAAAGCGATAATAATAACCAACTCGATTTTCGCTTCCCGGCATTTGATCAAAAGGAATTGTCTCACCATGAATTCTTCTAGCCTCTTCTGCACTAATGCGAAGTGTACGAATGCATCGGCTCACTTCTGTTGTTGCTTCACGGATCGTTTTACTTCCCTCTTTCGCAATGGTTCGTGCATACTTTTCTTTATTTGCTTCAATATAATCTGCTGCAGCATTCACAATTCTCATTCGCTCATGTACTGGCATAGTAGCAGCAATTTTGGCTCCCTCTTTTGCCTCTTCTATACATTGAAACATATCTTCTGCAGAGGCAGCAGGTACTGTGTCAATGATGCTGTTATCCTGTGGGTCACGAACTTCAATAATACGATCACGTTTCACCCAATCACCTGCAAGATACATCTTTCGACCTATAACTTGTGTTGTCATAACATTACCACCCTTCTTTGATTAAATATTTACTAATTTTCTTTCACGATCAATGTTAATTAAGTCTATTAAGAGCGAGAATCCTGTTTCAACCTTCCCGGCACCTGCACCGCTTAACGTCACTGTGCCTAAAAGATCACATTCGTACGCAATCGCGTTAGTCGCACCGCTGATTGAGGCCAGCGGATCTGTAACATCGATTTTTTCCGGAGCAATCGAGGCAATGACTTCTCCACCTTCTTTACGCGCTTTCGCTAACAACTTCCAACGCTTTCCTTCTGCTTTTGCTTCTTTAATATCTTTTAGTGTGATGTCTGTAATCCCTTTGCATGATACCTCTTCTACTGTAAGGGGTGCGTTCATGACATAGTTTGATAAAATGACAATTTTGTATCTTGCATCATATCCTTCTACATCACTTGTAGGATCTGCTTCTGCATAGCCAAGCTTCTGTGCCTCTTTCAGCGCTTCCTCGTAAGACACACCTTCTTCTTCCATTTTGGTTAAGATGTAGTTTGTTGTACCATTTAAAATACCGCGTATATCTGTAATATCATTTCCTGCCAACGTAGCGATTGGCATTCGTAATGCAGGTGTCCCGCTCATGACCGTCCCTTCAAATCCCCAGTAAACGCCATGTTTACTTGCAATTTCAGAAAGCTCTTTGTAAGCCAGTGCAACAGGCCCTTTGTTTGTCATAACAACATTTTTCCCACTTTCAAATGCCGCCTTACAATGATTAATGGCAGGTTGACCTGTTTTTACATCTGTGTATGAAACCTCAATAATTGTATCCGCGTTTGTTTCACGAATCGTTTTTAAGCTATCCCATCCCGTTACAAGCCCTGGCGTTTGTGGGTAGTATTCTAGACTTCCAGTTTCTTTTAATACTTTTAAAGCTGTATCGATATCAAGACCGCTCGGATGATAGATTGAGCCTTTTATTAAATCCGAAATTGCAACAATAACAGCTTCAAAGCCCTCACCTTGTTTTAATGCTTCCTTTTTATCACGCAGGATTTCAGCCAATCCTTGACCGACTACACCAAATCCAATAAATGCTAATTTATGCGCCATGTGTTTGCACCTCCAAGTTATAATTGATTGGTAAGTTTACCTCACCTTTTAAAAACCTTACAGCTGTATTTGCGAGAATTGCTGTGCCTATAGGCAAGCAAGTTTCGTCAATATCAAAAATCGGTGTGTGCAAATCTCTTTGAACTCCATCTTTTTGTGCACATCCTAGAAAAAACATAGAACCCGGAATCTTTTGTGTCACATAGCCGAAGTCTTCTCCACCTAGTCCGAATGGACGTTTCGTGATCTGTATTTCAGGATAGATCTCAAGCATCGCTTCGGTAATCCACTGATTGACAAGAGCACTATTATATAAGGCAGGTTCTCCTCTTTCGACATTCAAGGAATAGCGACCACCTAGGTGCTCAACGATTGAAAACGCTTTCTTTAATTCGGATGCTAATAAATTACGGATTTCAGGTGTATAACTGCGAATCGTGCCTTCAATTAAAACCTCTGTTGGGATGATATTACTTGCTGTTCCTGCATGGATTTGACCTATGCTAACAACCGCCGCATCCAATGCTGATATCTTACGCGCAACAATACCGTGCAACGCTTGCATAACAGGTCCGAGCATCCATATTGGATCAGTGCCAAGTTCAGGATAAGCTCCATGACCACCTGTTCCATAAATCTTCCCTTCAAATACATCAACATTTGCCATGCTGTATTTATCACTCATTTGTACGTCACCGACTGGAAGCCAAGGGCACATATGAAGGGCGATAGCAGCATCTACCTTGTCATAAACACCGGCTTGCACCATATAAGGAGAGCCAGAAAGTCCGTGTTCATCCGTACTTTCCTCTGCCGGTTGAAAGACAAATTTAACGCTTCCTTTTAGTTCACCCTTTTTAAACGCATCAGCGAGTACATGCGCAACACCTAGTAAAATAGCTGTATGTGCATCATGACCGCACGCATGCATAACACCTTCATTTTTTGATTTATAGTGATGGATATTTTCTTCTTGAATAGGAAGAGCATCTATATCAGCACGAATCGCAAACATCGGACCATCGCCAGAAGTTAAGGTACCGACAACACTTGTTTCAACACCAATTCCTGTCTCTACTTTCATTCCGTCGATCATTTGTAACGTTTCAGCAACAAATTTAGAGGTCCCGAGCTCTTGAAAGCTGAGTTCGGGATGTTGATGAAACGTACGACGCCATTCAATCAGTTTGTTAAACAAGCTATTTGCTTGCTCCAGAATATGCTGAGCATTTGACATTCACTATTCACCTCATTGGAAACTAGTTATCTATTTAACTTGCAAAGCACTCTCAACGTGATTAAATGCTTGCTCAAAATCTGCAATTAAATCTTCAATATCTTCAATTCCACAAGATACGCGAATTAACCCTTCAGGAATTCCCATTGCTGCACGCTCTTCTGGTGTACATTCTACATGACTTGTCGTACGAGCAGGTCCTACTGTTGTTTCAACAGCACCGAGATTCGCAGCACGGTTTGCAAATTGTAATTTCGGGAGAAGGTCTCTTACTGTATCTACTCCGCCTTTTACTGAAAAACTAAGCATTCCACCAAAATCATTCATTTGCTTTTTCGCGATGTCGTGATGTGGATGTGTTTCAAGACCTGGGTAGTAAACGCCTTCTACCATTTCTTTTGTTTGTAAGTATTTAGCAAGAGCCATAGCGTTTTTACATTGCTCACGAACGCGAAGGTGAAGTGTTTTCATTCCGCGTAAAGTTAGGTAAGCTGCCATTGGATCCATTGTCGCACCATTGATTTCACGGAAGTGATAAATTTTTTCAACAAGTTCCAGTGAACCGCACACAACACCACCCAATGCATCTGCGTGACCACCAAGGTATTTTGTTGCACTATGAATCACTAAGTCTACTCCTAGTGAAAGTGGGTTTTGATTGATTGGTGTCCCAAATGTATTGTCAACAATGACAAGTGCCCCTGCATTACGGCCAGCTTTTGCCATGCGCTCAATGTCAGTAATTTTAACTGTTGGATTCGTTGGTGTTTCCAAGTATAAAATCTTGCAGCCCTTTGCAACCTCTGCTTCAATTGCCTCATGGTTTCCTGTTTCGCAAAGAACCACATCGATTTGTTGACGAGGAAGGAACTCTGTAAAGATTTTGTTTGTGCCACCGTACGTATCTTTAATTGAAACAATGCGATCACCAGGCAATAAAAATGTAGACAATGTGTTGCTGATCGCAGCCATTCCTGTTGAAAAGCTTGTTGCTGCTTCTGCACCTTCAAGAATTTTTAATTTGTCTTCAAATGCTTGAACAGTTGGATTGGTGTTACGTCCATAAATATGGCCTTTTTTCTTTCCAATTGCTACATCATACCACTCGTCCATATCATCATACCCATACGCTACGCTAAGAACGACCGGAACTTGTGTTGCACCATGTACTAAATATTCTTTTTCTCCTGCCCATACTGCTTTTGTACCTACTTTAATGTTTTCGTATGTCATATGACCACTCCTCAATAGTTTTTTAATGATAATGTTTTATTATTAACGTTTAATCCTAAATCACGTTTGACCATTTCGTTGTAAGCAAAAAGTGCTATCGAAGTATCTTGCACCCCTGTTCCAGTTAAATCACAAACCGTAATTTGTTCTTCATTCTCACGGCCGTTCAACTCTTTTGATGTTAATTGACCGAGTTCAATAATCAACGATTCGTTTGTGACTACACCACTTTCTAGTGCATGATGCAATTCTCCAAGCCGGGCACATTGTGCTTTCGTGTCACACACAAGCTTATCTGCTCGTGCCAGCACTTCAGCCTCTAGCTCTTGCTTATGTTCAGCATCAGATCCCATTGCTGTAATATGAAGGCCCGGATGTAACCATTCTGCTTTGATAATCGGCTCGTTTGCTGGCGTTGTGGTTATGACCAAATCACTGTTACGAACAACTTGTTCAGCACTGTCCACCACATGGACTTCAATGCCTATTTCAGCTGCCATATCTTCTGCGTACTTTTTTGAACGATCAGTTGAACGAGCATATACTAGTATCTTCTTAAAATCACGTACTAGTTTTAAGGCTCTTACCTGGAATCTTGCTTGACTTCCGGCTCCAATCACGCCAACTGTTGAAATGTTTTCCCGTGAAAGGTAGTTAGCAGCAATCGCTCCTGCTGCAGCAGTTCTAACCTCAGTTAAATAACCATTATCTAAAAGAAGCGCCTGCGGAATACCAGTTTGTGTACTGATCAACATCATTAGCCCGTTGCCGCTTGGAAGACCTAGCTTATAGTTATTAAAAAATCCAGAAGAAACTTTTATCGCAAACATGTCTTTTCCTTTGACATACGCTGTTTTCACGTCTACTTCGCCATTTTGATCGTGAACGTCCACACGCATAATCGGTGGCATTTCCACTTCATTGTTTGCTAACTTCGAAAATCCTTCTTCAATTATGGTGATTGCTTCGAGATTTAATTGCACATATTGTTTAAGCTCCTGCTCAGTAAAAATAAGCACGGTTTCGCTTCAACTCCTTTAACGATGTCTAGTTTTTTGTAAGGACTCCATCTTTGATGAACAACTGTCTTGGAAGTGACGCAAACGTTTCACACCCGTTTTCAGTTACTCGGAACGATTCACTCGCTTCAAATCCGTACTTATCTAACCAAATGCCTGGAATGAGATGGAATGTCATATTCGGCTGAAGAATCGTTTTGTCTCCTTTACGGATACTTGCTGTATGCTCACCCCAATCAGGTGGATAGTTAAGTCCCATAGCATAACCAAGTCTTGATTCTTTTATAATGCCGCTTTTCTCAATTGATTTTCTCCATGTTTCTTCAATTTCTTCACACGCGATTCCTGGCTTAATCATGTCAAGACAAGAATTCAAACCTTCTACAACAACATCTGAAAGCGCTTTTATTTTATCGGAAGGTTTTCCTATATTAACTGTTCTTGCAAGTGGTGAGTGGTAGCGTTTGTAACAACCAGCTAATTCTAAGATCACTGTATCTCCTTGTTTATAGCGTTCATCTGTCCACGTTAAATGTGGGGTTGATGTTTTCTCTCCTGATGGGAGCAGTGGCATAATCGCTGGATAATCGCCGCCGAACTCTGCTGTTCCAGTGACTTGTGTATGTAAAATTTTCGCAGCAACATCACATTCACGAACACCTTCATTGATCAATCCAATCCCATCCATCATGGCTTTTTCAACGAATAACGCAGCGCGCTTCATATACTCAATTTCAGTATTGGACTTTACAATGCGAACCCAGTTTACTAAAAGAGTTGCATCTTTAAACTTGGCATTTGGTAATCCTTTTTGCAGCTGTTGATAACATTTTGCAGTGAAATAATAGTTTTCCATCTCAGCACCTACGGAACGGTTATCTTGGCCAATTTGTTTTAAAATATCGGCTACAAAGTCCATTGGGTGTTTTATATCAGATTGTACATAATCTTCTGGGTAAGGAATGATGTTTTCATGGTAAAGCCATGTCGTTACTTTTGCTCCGTTTGCATCCTGGCCCCTTCCGATCCAAATCGGTTGATCTTCGTCATTAATAATCACTAACATTTGATGTACATAGAAGGACCAACCATCATAACCTGATAAATAGTTCATATTGGCTGGATCTGTGATTAGTAATACTTCAATCCCTTGTGCTGCCATTCTCTCTTTTGTTTTTCGAATTCTCTCCTTATACTCTGCTGTTCCAAATGACATGGGAACATTCCCTCCTTGTTAGACTATCTTGTAATTTTTTAATTTTTTAAATAATAACTTTATGTGTTCATTATAGTGGCAGAGGCAAAAAACTATCATCTGCAAAAATGTATGAAGATTCTAATAAGTTTGTAGTCAAATTATCAAAAAAGTGTGAATTTGTTTATAATGAACAAAATCCTACCTAAAAATTGATACATTTTTACCTTCCTATGAAAACAAAAAGACCTCTTAAAAGATGTTATTGCAATTTACCTTTGAAAAATGAAGATTTATCTTCGATTTTAACTTTTATCTACGAAAATAATTAATTTATCTGCGAAATTTCCAAATTATCGATTTTTCGACATAAACCGAGGTTGTTCGTACCCAAAAAAACAAAATAGACCGTCATGAAAATCTTTCGTAACTAGATTTTCATGACGGTCTTATTTTTTAATTAATAGATTACCAGCCGCGATCCTGCATACGCTGTGAATGATCTAAAGTAGATATTTCAATACCCTTCATCGGATTGCCAAGTCCTTTTGAAATATGGGCAATAAGTTCATAATCTTGGTAATGGGTCGTTGCTTCTACAATTGCTTTTGCAAATTTTCCCGGATCTTCTGATTTAAAGATTCCAGATCCAACAAAGACACCGTCAGATCCGAGCTCCATCATCAATGCTGCATCCGCTGGAGTTGCTATTCCGCCTGCAGCAAAGTTAACAACAGGTAGTCGGCCTGTTTCTCTTATTTGAAGTAAAAGTTCAAATGGTGCCTGTAAATCTTTTGCTTTTGTCATTAATTCATCGTGGTTCATGTTAGCCACTTGGCGAATCTGTGCTTGGATAAGACGCATATGACGGACTGCTTCGACAACATTTCCTGTTCCCGGCTCTCCTTTTGTTCGAAGCATAGATGCCCCTTCACCGATACGGCGTAGCGCTTCACCAAGATTACGGGCACCACATACAAACGGCACAACGTATTTTCGTTTATCAAGATGATATTCTTCATCAGCTGGTGTTAATACTTCACTTTCATCAATATAATCGACACCAAGTGCTTCCAATACACGAGCTTCGACAATATGTCCAATACGTGCCTTTGCCATAACTGGAATGGATACAGCTTTCATCACATCTTCAACAATCGTTGGATCTGCCATTCGTGCTACCCCGCCTGCAACGCGAATATCAGCAGGTACACGTTCTAGAGCCATAACAGCTACTGCACCTGCTTCTTCAGCGATTTTTGCCTGTTCAGCATTGATAACGTCCATGATAACGCCACCTTTTTGCATTTCAGCCATACCTCGTTTTACAACATCTGTCCCTATATTCACCATAATTTTCTACCTCCGGATTTATCTTAGTTGTGTATTTTTTCAGATACACCCATTTTCCACGTCTTTATACTTAAATCCAATAAAAACAAATCATCATGATCAATAAGAGAAAGACCTGTCAATGATTCAATTTTTCTAAGTCGATACAACAACGACTGTCTATGTAAATTCAAAGATCTTGCTGTTTGACTTACATTTCCGTGATATTGGTTATATGCACTAAATGTACCGATTAAATCCATATCACGCTGAACATCATATTGAACGAGTGGTTCAATCGTTGACATAATGACTTCTTTCATTTCGTTATTCTGAGCAAGATTTAAGAGCACACGGTCAACTCGTGTATTCTCATACATCATCCGATGCCCTCTTCCTTTTTTACGTCTTCCAATATTCAACGCGACGTTTGCATGTCGATAACTTTCTGCAAATCCCTTAAAATCTTCACGGTAGTTTCCAATTCCCCACGATATGACAACCTCTGGAAGCAAATTTCCTAAACGTCGTTCTACTAGGTCTAAGAAATTTGTAGCGTTTTCATTTTCGATTTTGCAAGGAATTTCAAGAAAAATAAGTAGCTGTTCTCCTTGGTAAGTCATCATTACTTCTCGTTTAAGAGATTGGGCTGCGTAAAAAATTTCTTCTTCAATATAACGAATCATGCTTTCTAGCCAATGCTCAAATGAATCCTCATCTTGTTTTCGCTTCCGAAAAAGCACTTCTAGGTTTTCAGCGTACCCTACAATGCAAACGTACGGCAGCTTTAGATTGTATCCGAGTAATTTTGCTCTTGAATTTGCCTGATCACATGAAACAAATTCTCCTTTGGCAAGCTCATGTACAAAATCACTCCGAAGGCGCATTTTCGTCTCCTCAATGGCATTTTTTCTTGAAAGCCAAAGAGCGATTGTTGTTGCTGAATGCTCTAACACGTTCACTCGATACTGGGTTAAATAGGTGTTTACAGATGTCTTACGAGGTAACATCACAAATATATAGCCTTGAGCGTCCCCTAAAACCTGCAGCACTGGAAGCTGTAATATCGTCTGATCTTCTATCTCAACCATTTGAAACTTCTGAAACATAGGATCACGAGTTACTATGGTTGTTTCTTTTCTTGAAGGAAGGATTCCCTGTAGAACATAATTCTTCCACTCTTTAATAAAGACTTGAGTATGGCTACTTTTTTCTTGAATTGATCCTGATCGGTCGGTAATAATGATCGGACAGCTAATATGTCTTTGGATGAACTTTGAAATATGGTTAAGGTCTGTTTCTTTAAGAATTAACTTTAACAGCTCTTGCTGTACTTTCTCTGATTTTTCCCGTTCTTTGTACTGAACATCGTTAATCTCTTTCATAACCTCTTCAATAATACTGGAAAAACGGAGTTCCCAGGGGAGTTCTATAATCATGAAATTATGCTTCTCTGCTAATTCAATGACTTCTCTTGGAATATCGAATATATACCTTCCCATAGCGATCAAAAGTGCTGATGCTTCAGATTCTATAACATCTTGTACAAACGTTTTTAATCCTTCAACATCGTTGTTGCATCCAATTGCAGTCGTTAGTACAACCTCATTTTTACGTACAAAATTTTCCACTGGCATCTCAATCACGGAAATCCATTGAATATATCGTTCGTTTGCGAAATCTTTCCCCGTAATAATTCTAGAGTTTTTCATAATCTCGTAATTTAAAATATCCTCTATTGTTAATCTCATGCTGTCCCCCTTTGACCACCTAAAGATTAAAAACGATTAAAAACTACTATTTATAGGAAACCATATTATATTGATACCGTCTACTATAAACTCCATTTTTTACAGAGGGAATGTTTTACTAATATAACAGTTGTGAACAGTAATAAATGAGGGATGAATTAAAGTTAAAGTGTATTATTCTCTATCAAAAAGAGCAGCCCCAGAAATGCCTGGTTCTGTCATTTCATAAGGGTTTAAAATAAGATCAAGTTCTTCCTCTGTTAACACGTCGTATAGCAGGCAAAGTTCACGAACAGATTTGCCATTTATGATCGCTTCTCTTGCAATCCGAGCTGCCACTTCATATCCAATATGAGGATTAACCGCCGTAATAATTCCCACACTTTTCTCTACATATCCCTTCATACGGTCTTCATTCGCTTCAATACCCACTAGGCAGTAGTTTGTAAAAACACTGAATGCATTGTTCATTATGCTAATAGATTGAAGTAGGTTAAATACAAGCACAGGCTCCATCACATTTAATTCAAGCTGGCCTGCTTCAGAGGCCAAGCAGATTGTATGATCATTGCCGATTACTTGAAATGCGACCTGGTTAATCATCTCGGGAATAACCGGGTTTACTTTGCCTGGCATAATCGACGAACCAGGCTGCCTGGCAGGTAATACGATCTCACCAAGTCCTGCTCTTGGTCCAGACGCCATTAAGCGAATATCATTTGCTATTTTGGACATGTTTATCATGCATACTTTAAGTACAGCTGAAACTTCTGTGTAGGCATCAGTATTTTGTGTCGCATCCACTAGGTGTTCAGCTCTAGTAAGCGGTAGACCGCTAATATCAGCCAAGTATTTGATTACCTGTTTGATATAGCTCGGATCGGCATTTAATCCTGTCCCAACAGCTGTTGCACCCATATTTACTTCATATAAATGCTGACGTGATTGTTGAATTCGCATAATATCACGTTCTACCACACGGCTATATGCTTCAAATTCTTGACCAAGACGGATAGGGACTGCGTCTTGAAGATGTGTTCTCCCCATTTTTATCACATGATCGAATTGTTGTGCTTTTTTCTTAAAGACAGCATGCATCTCTTGCATCGTCTGTAACAATTTTTCTAGGAGGTTAAGGGTTGCAATATGGATCGCAGTTGGAAAGACATCGTTCGTTGATTGTGACATATTCACATGGCTGTTAGGACTTAATTGCATATAGTCCCCTTTCTCTTTGCCAAGTAATACTAGGGCGCGATTGGCAACAACCTCATTCACATTCATATTCATTGATGTTCCAGCACCGCCTTGGATGGGGTCGACGATAAAATACTCGTGCCATTTCCCGCAAATTATTTCGTCTGCTGCTTTTACAATTGGATCACCTAATCCTACATATAAACGGTTCACATCCATATTTGCTAATGCTGCCGCCTTTTTCACGATTGCTAAAGCTTTAATGAGGTCTTCATGAATCCGATAACCCGTAATTGGGAAGTTTTGGGTGGCACGTAACGTTTGGATACCATAGTATGCTTCCTTTGGCACTTCCTTCGATCCTAAGAAATCGCTTTCAATTCTTGCATGATCAATAACGTTGCCATTTGACATAATCTCACCCTTTGTTTTCAAAAGTATAATTTTGAATTAACTTAAGCAGTATCGAAAGATCTACGTTGTGTCCGCTAATAATAACGGCAATGTCACCATCTTGCTGAGGAATTTTGTTTCCTAAAACTGCCGCAATTCCTGTTGCTGCAGCGCCCTCCATAATAATTCTGTGTTTATCCATCATAAAAGCCATACTATAAGCAATCTCATCTTCAGGGATGAGCACCACATCATCCATATATTGCTGGACCATTTGAAAAGTGTATTGATTATCAAGTCCGATTCCACCTAATAAACTATCAGCAAGTGTCTCACTTTCCTCCATCTTGACTGGTTTACCAACTTTTAAACTTTCATACATGACCGCGGATTGTTCCATTGAAACACCAGTTACTCTTATATCACGATTATTTGATTTTAATGCCAAGCCAATTCCGGAGAGAAGCCCACCACCTGAAAGCGGAACAATCACATCTGTTAGATTAGGAAGAGCCTCCAACAATTCCAAGCCAATTGTTCCTTGTCCGGCAATGACATGAGGATCATCAAATGGCTGAATCACCGTTAATCCCTTCTCTCTTTCCAGCTCATAGCAACGCTCTCCTGCGGCATCTTGGCTATCACCAACTATCTCAATTTGAGCTCCCAGCCTTTTTAATGAATCTACTTTTGCTTTTGGCACTCGATTTGATATGCATACAACAGCATCAATCCCTAGTTTGTTTGCTACATATGCCACAGCCATACCATGGTTTCCAGTTGAAAACGTAGCAACCCCACGTTTTTTTTCTTCTTCACTCAAGCTAAGTATCTTATTGGCTGCTCCCCTTACTTTAAATGCTCCAACCTCATGTACATTTTCAAGCTTTAAATAAACAGGACGACCAATTTTTTCTGATAGAATAGTAGATTGGATCAATGGTGTTCTATTTACAATTGAAGCGATTCGTTTTCTTGCTTCCCAAACGTCACGGATTTTCACATCTTTTCTTTCTTTTGTTAGTATTGTATTTGTCATATTGTCCTCCCCTCATTGATCATTATTCTTGGTATTCATAAGATAAATACTAATACCTTCTATAAAAGATATCAATTGTCAAAACTGCCTATAAAACGGTGAAACTTTTCATACAGTTTGTTCTATAAAGCTAAATCTGTTGAGATAATGGATGCATAAGAAGTTGTGTTTACCCAAAAAGTGTTAGGTTTATTAGAAACTGACTTTGGATTGCTAATTAGCAGTGCATGGATCAGCTCCATTGTAGGTGCTTCAAGGCTCCGAAAAGTCGCCTAACTTCTAAAACATATCAATTATTCTTGCAATTTAAAAAAATATTTCTAATTCATCCTTGCAATAGAAAGAATCTTCTGTTATATTACAGTCAATTAAATATTTTCTTACTTCAATACCTTTTGAAGTGAGGATAGAGGAGCAAAGACCATTAGTACACAATTTGAGGAGAATGAGATTCCTATGACTATTGTGGAAAGGGGAATTTGCCGAAGCGGAAAGAATCTCATGTTCTTGAAGCTGGTTCTGCTATTGAATAAATACAGGACTGTCATATAGGAAACTATATGGAGGGCTATCTTACGCACGGGAACGATTTTTGTAAATATTGTTTCTACTGCAGCAGCGAATCCTCGTTGTTGCTTTTTTGCGTTTACTACTGAATGGCCCTGACCACCTCTGAATTTTTTTAAAAAAATTTTATAAAAGGGTGTGAAGTTATGAATTTTGGCCAAGTTTTAACAGCAATGGTTACCCCGTTTGATCATAATGGTGAGGTTGATTTTAACGCTACGAGAACTTTAGTAAATTATTTAATTGCTAATGGTTCTGATGGATTAGTTGTAGCTGGTACAACTGGAGAGTCTCCTACATTAACAGCAGAAGAGAAAGTAAATTTATTCAAAATTGTTGTAGAAGTTGCTAATGGAAGAGTCCCAGTCATAGCTGGAACTGGCTCAAATAACACGAAAGCTTCTATCAGCTTAACAAGGCAAGCAGAGGAAGCTGGAGTCGATGGAATTATGCTCGTTACTCCATACTATAACAAGCCGTCTCAAGAAGGCTTATTTCAACACTTTAAAACTATCGCCCAATCAACACCATTACCGGTAATGCTTTATAATATCCCAGGACGAAGTGTTGTAAACATGTCAGTAGAGACGATTGTTAGTCTCTCAAAGATTAACAATATTGTGGCAATAAAAGAAGCAAGTGGCGACTTAGAGGCCATGGCACAAATCATTAGCAAAACACCTAGTGATTTTACGTTGTACAGCGGTGATGATGGGTTAACATTACCGGTTTTAGCCATCGGTGGAGCTGGAGTTGTTTCGGTTTCTTCACACATCATTGGTAATGAGATTCAAGAAATGATCAATAGCTTTAAAAATGGGGATGTCCATGGTGCTGCTTCTACACATCGTAACCTTCTTCCAATTATGAAAGCATTATTTGCTGCACCAAACCCATCACCGGTTAAATCAGCATTAAATATGAGAGGGTTAAATGTTGGAGGTGTCCGCTTACCATTGGTCCCTTTAAACAATGAAGAAAAAAGAGCTCTACAAATAACTCTACAACCTAGTAAAATAGAAGCTGCTTGTTAAATAAGTAGTAAATAGACCACATTAATAGAGAGAAAATAAATTTTCTTAAAAAGCAGTGCAACTCCGGAAGAAGTGCACTGCTCTCTAATCGATTTATTTAGTGACTAAAAAGAATCCGTTACTACATCTTCTCCAATAATTAATGTTGGTTCAGTTGACTCAATAATATCGTTAACTGTATAACCTCTAGCTACTTCAACTAGCTTTAACCCTTCTGGCGTGACATCAATTACCGCTCGATCGGTGATAATTCGGTTGACAACACCTTTACCTGTTAACGGGAGCGTACAGGACTTCAAGATTTTCGCTTCCCCACTTCTGTTGACATGATCCATAATGACGATGATTCGCCTTGCACCATGAACGAGGTCCATTGCTCCGCCCATTCCTTTAATCATTTTCCCTGGAATCATCCAGTTCGCTAGATCACCTGACTCTGAAACTTCCATCCCACCTAAAATAGCGACATTAACATGACCTCCGCGAATCATTGCAAATGACTCTGCACTATTAAAATAAGCTGCTCCAGGAATCGCAGTAACGGTTTCTTTTCCTGCATTAATTAAGTCTGGATCAACATTTTCTTCACTAGGATAAGGGCCGATTCCTAGCAAGCCATTTTCAGATTGAAGGACAACTTGTTTATCTGATTGTATGTAGTTTGCTACTAGTGTCGGCATTCCGATTCCGAGATTCACATAGAAACCGCTTTCAATTTCACGTTCAGCACGCTTTGCAATTCGTTCTCTAATTGATGCCTTATCTTGACTCACTTTTGTAACCTCCTTTAACTGGATTTTTGAACAGTTAATCGTTCAATCCGTTTTACTTGCTTCCCAACGATTAGTTTTTGAACATAGATACTTGGTGTATGAATACTGTCTGGTCGAAGTTCTCCAACTTCGACTAATTCCTCAACCTCTGCGATTGTTACTTTTCCAGCGGTTGCAATCATTGGATTGAAGTTTTGCGCCGTTTTGTTGTAAATTAAGTTCCCCATTTTATCAGCCTGACTTGCCCGGATTAAACTAAAATCCGCTACAAGAGCTTCTTCAAGTACATACTCCTTGTCACCAAAGCTGCGAATTTCTTTTCCTTCTGCAATTGGTGTTCCTACTCCAGCCGGTGTATAAAAAGCTGGAATTCCCGCACCACCTGCACGAATTTTTTCAGCAAGTGTGCCTTGAGGAATCAATTCAACTTCAACTTCTCCAGATAAAACTTGTCGTTCAAATTCTTTGTTTTCCCCAACATATGAGCTAATCATTTTTTTAATTTGTTTATTTTTCAATAAAAGTCCTAAACCCCAATCGTCTACTCCACAATTGTTTGAAATAACGGTTAAGTCTTTTACCTTGGTTTCGACCAATGCTAGAACTAGGTTCTCTGGAATTCCACATAAGCCAAAGCCACCAACCATAATCGTTGATCCGTCTATGATTTCTTCGACAGCATCTATGAAAGAAGTGTAAATAGGTTTCATGTTTTTCTCCTCTCTTTTATACAGATTCTACGATCGTTGCAACACCTTGGCCGCCGCCGATACATAGAGTAGCTAAGCCGCGTTTTGCTTCTCTGCGCTTCATTTCATGAATAAGCGTGACAAGTATTCTAGCTCCACTTGCACCAATAGGATGACCAAGTGCAATTGCTCCACCATTAACATTTAGAATGTCTTTGTTAAAATTTAATTCACGATCAACAGCAATAGATTGTGCAGCAAATGCTTCGTTAGCTTCGACTAAATCTAGATCAGTAAGCTGTAATCCGCTTTTATTCAGTGCTTTTTCCACTGCGGCAACTGGACCAATTCCCATGATGCTCGGATCGACTCCAGCATTTCCGTTTGCAATAATTTTCACGAGTCCTTTTATCCCTAGCTCATCTGCTTTTGCTTTACTCATGACAACAAATGCTGCCGCACCATCGTTAATGCCTGATGCATTACCTGCTGTTACAGATCCTTCTTTTTTAAAGGCAGCTCTTAGTCCAGCTAATTTTTCTGCGGTTGTTCCTTCGCGTGGAAACTCGTCTGTGTCAAAAATGACAGGCTCACCTTTGCGCTGAGGAATTTCTACTGAGACAATCTCATCTTTGAATTTTCCAGCTTTAATTGCTGCAATCGCTTTCGCTTGACTGCTTGCTGCAAATTGATCTTGCTCTTCTCTCGTAATCTCGTATTTGTCACAGAGGTTTTCTGCTGTTACCCCCATATGATAATTATTAAAAGCACACATTAAACCATCGGATACCATGCTATCAATAAGCTTTTGATCTCCCATTTTGAAGCCGTCTCTCGCTCCCTTTAATAAATAAGGTGCTTGACTCATATTTTCCATTCCACCTGCTACGACAATATCTGCATCTCCAGCTAAAATTGCTTGTGTAGCAAGATGAACTGCTTTTAATCCCGATCCACAGACTTTATTAATTGTTAAAGATGGACAATTTTCTGGTAACCCAGCTTTTATAGCAGCTTGGCGTGTTGGATTTTGTCCAAGACCTGCTTGAAGAACATTCCCCATGATGACCTCGTCGACTTGATTTGCAGCAATTCCTGCTTTTTCAAGCGCTTCTCTAATGACAATTGCTCCAAGCTCTGGTGCAGACACATTACTCAAACTTCCACCAAAGCTACCAATTGCCGTACGAACTGCACTTACTATTACTACTTCTTGATTACTCATTTTATGTTCATCCCCTTTTCATTCTTTCTTATCAAGATTTCGATATAAATAAGATAATTCCTTTAATTTCATTATTCAAAAAATATTTGCAATAGTGTTACTTTACCTACTAAACTATAAATATGTAAACCTTTACAAAAATAACTCGGTAACTTCAAAGGGGGTATTTTCATGGTAATTCCTAATTCAGTCACACTTGTTGAAGTTGGTCCACGAGATGGACTTCAAAATGAAAAGCAACAAGTTCCAACCGATAGTAAGATTCAATTTATTCGAGAATTAAAAAAAGCGGGCTTTAACGAAATGGAGCTAACTTCCTTCGTGTCACCTAAATGGGTTCCACAACTGGCAGATGCGAAAGAAGTATTAACTCATTGTCTTGATCACGATCGTAATATCGTTCTTACACCAAATGAAAAAGGAGTGCAACTTGCAAGGAAATCCTCTTGTCAAAACGTAGCTTTCTTCGTAGGTGTTAGCAATACTTTTAATCAAAAAAATATTAATTCAACAACCGAAGAAAGTGTTCAGAAATTGCTCCCGCTAATAAAAGAACTCAAAGCGAGTGATTTCTATATTCGCGCATGCATATCCACTTCGTTTTACTGCCCTTATGAAGGAAAAGTAAAAGAAGAAGACGTGCTAGCATTGTGCCGGAAATTTGTTGAAGCTGGCGTAGATGATTTAAGTGTTGCCGATACAATTGGAATGGCGAACCCTAGTGAAGTGTTTTCGTTATTTTCAAAGCTGAAACTTTCATTTCCTAACGTGTTGATTACAGCTCATTTCCACGATACCCGTGGAATGGCTCTAGCAAATATTTATGCTGCACTTCAAGCTGGTGTCGACCGATTCGACTCGTCTGCTGGTGGAATTGGCGGATGTCCATTTGCACCAGGTGCAAGTGGAAATGTTGCAACCGAAGATGTTGTGTTTATGCTCGATCAAATGGGTGTTGAAACTGGGATTGACCTTCAACAAGTATTAAAAGCTGTAGAAGGTATTGAGCCGCATCTTTCAAAGCCGGTTGAAAGTAAAATGTATCGTCTTTACAAGTCTACTTTCTTAAAGGAAAAAGCGGCACTTAATGAGTCACCCTAATTATGCATAAATCTTTTCTTCTTTTCACATCTTACTTATGATGAAGAAAGGAGAGATTGACATATGGCAAAGCAACGAGGGCAAAAGGGAAAACCAAATGCCGATACAACAAAACAGGTCATGTCTGCTGAGGAAATGGAAAAAGCAACTCACCCTACAAAAAGACAAAACTCTCCACAGTAATTACCTGAGGCAAGCTCGAGAGCTTGTCTTTTTTTTGTTACTATTGCTCCCGCTTATGTTTTTGATTCTTCACTGTTCTAATGTAAACTAGAGTCATCCACAAAAAAGGGAGTTAACGTTAATGAAGAAATTTGTTATTGGATTTTTCATCTTACTTTCTTATGTCCTATTTATCGGTTTTTTCTTCACAAACAAAATGATGTACATAAAAAAACGGACAAATCAAGAAATTATCGATCGAGAAACAACAGATGGACATTACAATCAAGAGAGCTTTGACTCTCTCGAAAAACATGCGGTTTCAGTTTCTTCACAATTTGGTTATGACATTAAAGGATATTTAGTCGCTCCACACCCTACAAAACGCTACATCATTATTTGTCACGGTGTAACTGTGAACCGAGTGAATTCGGTCAAATACATGAATCTTTTTATAAGAAAAGGCTGGAATGTACTCATTTATGATCATCGGGGACATGGGGAATCTGGTGGTAGAACAACAAGCTATGGCTTTTATGAAAAATTTGATTTACAGTCTGTTGTAGATTGGTTAAAACACCATGTTGGAGAAGATCTTACGCTTGGAATTCATGGGGAATCAATGGGGGCCGTTACAACGTTACTTTATGGTGGAATGGTTGAGGATGGAGCGGATTTTTATATTGCCGACTGTCCATTTTCCGATCTCGAAACACAGCTGTTGTATCGTCTTAAAGTTGAGTTCGGTATCCCTAGCTTTCTAGTTTTACCGATTGCTAGATCCTTTTTAAAGCTTCGTGACCGCTATTCCATGAAAGACGTTTCCCCTATTGCAGTTGTCGATCAAATTAAAAATCCCATTTTATTTATTCATAGTAAAAATGATGACTACATCCTTTCCACCATGTCAGAGCAGCTGTTTGAAAAAAAGAAGGGTTCAAAGAAGATATACCTGGCAGAAAAAGGCTCACATGCGATGTCCTATACAGAGAATCGAGAGCAATATGAACAGATTATTGCAGAGTTTTTAGAGGAAATTAACATTTAAAAACCACTCGATTACTCGAGTGATTTATCCCAGCACATCAGAAATCTCGTTCATGTTCTCTTCCATCCACGCAATCGCGTCATCAATTGTTGGAAATTCCTGAGCTTCAAAGGTCATTTCATCTTGCAGAAGCCAGACATCCTTCTTTTCTTCATGAACTCCACCAATCGACCAGTGCATTAAGCTATAGGGATGATTATTCGTTAAAAACGAAACCCATGTTTTATTTAGTGCGACATTTTTGATTGAAATTAATCTGTCCTTCACTTACGTTACCTCACTTTACTAATAAGCTCATACGTGGATTCAAAATCTGTGCTGGACTGCTAAGCATAAAGCTATTTGCCGATTCATTAAATGAGATTTTTAGTTGTTCATCGAGGAATACCATTTTTGATTTTTCAACTAATACAGGAACATAGTTCGTTTCGATTAACTCATCATCTTCATCTTTTTCAGTTACAATCCACAGTGCAGGAACCCCACTTACAACACATCCACAGCCATCTGTATCATATTTTAACTTTAAATGGTGGGTTGTTTTATTTTCAAACTTCCCCTCTATTTTTACAATTGCTTCTTCAGTAAATGTAATGTTCATTGTCGTCTCCTTCATTAACACTTTAAGGATATTTTATCATACCCTATGAAAGTACGCATGAATGGAGTATTTCTGCATAAATTTATTTTTTCAGGGCTAGACTGTGATATAGTTTTGATGATAGAAGTTTTAGGAGGTTTTATTGATGTCAAAAGTGCAAATTAAAGTAATGGATAACGGATCATATCGAGTAACGGGTGATGTTGAACTGATTGATATGGACGGAAATGCTTACCCAACAAAGCAAGCTTTTTCTCTTTGTCGCTGTGGTCTTTCACAAAAAATGCCGTTTTGTGATGGAACTCATAAAGGTGGATTTGATTCCTGCGTAAGAGCTGAAAAAGTGTTAGAAGACTAAGCGTATTTTTTGTAAGGTAATAGGGGCGGTTATTCAATGAAGAAAAAATTATTTCGTCCCCTTTTCCCTTTTATTTTTGGTTAATCTTGATAATTTCTGCTAGTGGTAATTCTAGGCGGTCTCCGGTTTCTTGACTTACAATTCGGATGGATTGATGAATGGGATCAATGTAGTGTACATGCCCTGAACTAGAATGAAAAGAATGGTCTTTGTAATAAGTAAACACAAGTTCAAGGTTCTCCTCCATTGCAAAACAAATCAATTCATTAAATTGTTCCAACTGTTGCTCATCAATTTCAGGTTTTACTTGATAAAAGTCCTCCTCAGACCAGTCACGAAGAAGCTTTACATGCTCCGGCAGCATCATTGATGTCCATTTAATATTTCCTCGATCCCGTAACAATTTTCATCACTCCTACTAAAAAAGGAACATTTGTTCTTAATTATTTTTACCATGTTTCTTGAAAATTATCAATGTCTCCTCTCTAGAAAATATATCCATTAAAAAACACCCCAATCATAATTGACTAGGGTGTGTTGTAGCATTATTCAATACTCATCTCTAACTCTTCAACACGTTTCTCAACATACTTCGTGTCCTTATGTGCGTGGAAGGTTTCTGCTTTTTCTACAATAACTGCAGTGTTGTATTCTGGAATCTGTGAGTATTTTTCATAAACACCTTTAGGTAGTAAGACATTTCCTTCTGGCCAGAATACGGCGATATTCCCTGATCTTACATCTTCGAACTTGGCAGTACCTTGATAGGTTCCGAATTGATTGTAAGAAACAATTGATTCTCCTTCACGAATGTTCAACTTCGCGGCATCTTCCGCATTTATGAAGATCGCGTAACGATCTGCGGCTGTGAATGGATCAATGTCACTGTATACCATTGAGTTAAACTGCTTTCCACGACGGGATGTTACATAGAACTGACCTTCTGTTTTACGTCGTTCTGGAATTTCAATTGACAGTAAGTTTCCTTTTCCATCAGGGGTCGGGCAAATACCGCCTTCTAATAACCATGCTCCCCCCCATTGGAAGACATCACCTTTGTTCTTTAAATGTTGAATTCCATCATAATTTCGGTTGGCAATCGCAATTTCGTCGCGAATTTCTTGAGCAGATTGAAAGTTAAGTAAGTGTTTTTTCTCAGGAAACACACGACTAGCTAGGTCAACGTAAATTTCCCATTCAGAACGAGCTTCCTCAATACGAGGTCCGTCAATTTCTGGACTAAAGTACACCATTCGCTCTGTGCTAGTTGAAGTCCCACCACCAGGTTGCTCATATCTTGTCATGGCAGGTAAAACAATGACGTCCTCTTTGGCGTCCACTAATGTAGACGTATTCAAGATAATATCTTGATGTACGCGAAGCTCTACATTTTCCAACGCTTCTTTGAAGAATTTCGGATCTGGCATTGTTTCTAAGAAATTTCCGCCGCTTGTGAAGAGAAGTTTCACTTTTCGCTCATGATCGTCTGGAAGGAAGATATTTTCAAAGGTTTGTCCAACTGTATCGCCTTGCCATCTAGGAACATCAAAGCCCCAAATTTTCTCCATGCGATTTGCGTTCTCTTCATCAAAGTCACTGCCTGGAAGAACAAATGGATCTGCACCCATTTCACCTGAACCTTGTACCCCACTATGCCCTCGAATCGGCATCACTCCACAGTGTTCACGGCCAATGAATCCACGAAGCATTGCTAAGTTAGCGACTTGAGAGATATTATCTGTCGCAAAACGGTGCTGTGTTAACCCCATGCTCCAAATAAATATTCCTGATTTTGATTTTGCCAATAATTCAGCGAATTCGTACATTCTCTCTTTCGTTAAACCTGAAGATTGCTCCAGAGATTCCCAATCTTGCGTTTTCATATGTTCTTTTAATTCATGGAATCCATTTGTATGCGCATTGACAAATTCATAGTCAATAGCTGAGCCTAGAGATTTTTCTTCCATCTCGAACCAGTGCTTAATCACACCATTCATGAACGCAATGTCTCCACCTATGTTCACTTGATAAACGTCATCAACTATCTTTGTACCAAATAACGCACTTTCAGCAATTGATGGAATCCAATATTTCTCCATCGCTGGCTCTCTGTAGGGATTAATCATAATAATTTTCGTACCCGCTTTTTTGGCCGCATACATGTACTTTGTTGAAACGGGTTGGTTATTAGCTGCAACAGATCCCCAAAAAACAAGGACATCCGTACCAATCCAGTCCTTATAATTACAGCTTGATGCACCAATTCCAAGTGAACGCTTTAAAGCGGTTTTACTTGGAGAGTGACAAATTCTTGACGCGTTGTCTATGTTGTTTGTTCCTAGGAAACGGGCTGTTTTAGCTGCTGTATAGTACACTTCATTTGTGATTCCGCGAGCAGTTAAATAAAAGGCTAGTTGCTTTGGATCAATGTTTTTAATTTTTTCTGCAATTCGATTTAGCGCTTCGTCCCATGTGATTCTTGTAAACTTGTTTTCTCCTTTTTTTCGAGAAAGTGGGTACGGAATTCTCCCCAACTTACGTAGCTCAGTACTATCCATTTCTCTTAGTTTTTCAAGATCCTCAAACCACTTGTCTTCAATGGCAGGAGCTGTGTTTAAACGAAGAACATTTAACCGTGTTGTACATAGATGTGGACCTGTTAACGTTTGATCATACAATCCTGAAACTCCTAATGCACAGCCATCACAAACACCTTGCGTTAAAATACGGTAAGCATATGGTAGATTGTCTTTATTATCCCAAGCAACCTTCATTGTATCGCGGATATGATGTGGTTTAATTTTGCCCAATCCCATTGGTGTTAGACCAGCCCAAAGCGCGGGTTTTGGTCGTTTATCTAGTTTGATAGGGCCTGTATGTTTTGTCTTACCCATTTGTTTATATCCTCCTTGTAATAAGGGTTTGTTAAGAAGTTATGTTTAAGAAATTGGTTTTATATCAGTATAATCTGTATAATGCTTACAATAACTAACCATCGGATGCTCCCTAATGGTGTCACTAAGAACCTGATAAGTTCTACTAACCATCAGAAGTTCACTGATGGTTAGTAGAACTAAAAAAACCACCGAACATCATTCTAAAAAGAATTCTGTCGCGGTGGTTAGTCTTTAGCAGGATCGCTACCAAGTGCCAACACAGTTGTATTTAGTTAGAGAATTTCTTTTGGATGTCTTCATCAAAAACAAAGATTGACATCCCAAAGTCCCGGTCGATATCAATATCTACAAAAAGATCGACGAAATTGCATTTCAAGAACGCTTCCATTTCAACTGGTCGGTTTTTCCGATACATGTCCTTGACCATTTCTGTTCGTGCTGCCCGCAGCATTTGCTTTCCATCGTCAGCACTTGCAATGAATTTTTCAACAGGAGAAAGGTTTCCTTCCATTTCACAGATCACCCAATTTTTGCAAAACGTTGTTGTGATTTTACTAGGACCTTTTCCCATATGCTTTTTTCGAAAGGAACGGACGATATTGCTAAATTCAGCTTCATATTTGTTCATTCGTTCAACCCTCTACCATTAAACTTCGATCTATAATTAGTAAAACAAGGATCATAAGGCGTGTCAACTAGCAAGGTCAACGCCTGCTTGGTTTTGCTTATTTCTCAAACGCTTAATGTCAGATCGAATCAGTAAGGATACAGCAAAAGCAACGGCAAATAATAATGTGAAGACTGTTAAACTTTGCGAGTAACTGCCAGTCGTTTCACGAATCCATGATGCAAACAATGGACCTGCCAACCCCGCTGCTGCCCATGCAGTTAAAATATACCCATGAATTGCACCAAGCTGTTTTGTTCCGAACATATCTCCAATAAATGCTGGAATCGCAGCAAATCCTCCACCATAGCATGTGTAAATAACAGCTAAAAGGATTTGAAACAACAATGGATCTGAAACAAATGGTAGTAATGGAAATGCAATCAACTGTACGGCGAAAAAGACTGTGTATGTATTAGGTCTTCCAATAAAATCTGAAACAGATGCCCAGCCGATTCGTCCAAGACCATTAAATGCTCCAAGTACCCCTACTAATGCTGCTGCAGCTACAGGTGTTAAGCCAACGCTTTCCTGTGCAAGCGGAGATGCAGCAGAAATAATTGCGATGCCGCATGTAACATTGATAAACAGCATGATCCACAAATAATAAAAACGTCTTGTTTTAACAGCTTCATTCGCTGTTAGTTGTGAAAGATCTTGTGCAATTTTTTTCGTCCCATTGCTTACCTTTTCTTTGAAACCAGCCGGCATCCAGCCTTCTTGAGGTGGTTCTAAGTAAAGTGATGATGCAATCATAATAATAAAATAGGAAATTCCTAAAATGTAGAATGTGTTCGCTAAACCTACATTTTCAATTAATGCTTGCATAATCGGACTACTAATTAATGCTGCAAATCCAAATCCCATAATCGCTAAACCTGTTGCTAAACCACGACGATCTGGAAACCATTTAACAAGTGTTGAAACAGGTGTAATGTAACCAACACCTAATCCAATTCCACCTAAAACTCCATAGAATAAATACAATAATGGTAGAGATTCTAATGTTATTGCGAGTCCTGAACCAGTGATTCCAACCCCGAAGAAAATAGCAGCTAGTATTCCTGCTTTACGCGGTCCATACTTTTCAACGAAATGCCCAAGGAATGCTGCAGATAATCCTAAAAATAAAATAGCAATACTAAATGTTAAGCTAATATCTGTTAAATCCCAGCCAAACTCCCCTTGAAGCGGCTTTGTAAAAACACTCCAAGCGTACACAGAACCAATCGATAGATGAATTCCAACTGCTGAAGCTGCGATCAGCCAACGATTTTTCGTTTTCCCCATTCCTTCATCCCCTTTTTCTACCTACCTTTTTAAAAATAAAAACCGCCAACATCCTCAGGAGCATACACAAAAAAGTGTGTACGAAGAGGAGTGATGACGGTTAGTTTAAAAACAGGGTCGCTGTTAAAAACACCAACAGTAATCGCTTTCATGAATGTTCACCATTTTTGCAACGAAACAGGGTCGCTATTCCTTGTCAAAAGTGTGACATTTCTATGAACTTTACTTAAGATATTACCATTATATCTAGATGACAACAACTATAATTGTTAATTAATTTATAAAAATAAAAACTGAAATACTTGTAGATTAAAAATTTCTATGTTTAGATTGATAATAAATTGTTTTCGATGTCAGAATGAAGAAATTATGTTCTCTAGAGGTGAGCTAGCCTGAAAGATTCCATTACGATAAAAAAAGAAATTGTAAAATATGAGCATGGCCTTTTAGTAGCAGACGAAGATCAAATTGTAACGGAATTTCCGCTAACCATTATTTTAAACAAAGAAGAATTCGCTACAGTTGTTTGTACCCCGGCGGAAGTCGACGAGCTTGTGATTGGTTTCCTAGCTTCTGAAGGTGTGATTATGTCGCGTGATGAAGTTTTACATTTGAATATTGATTTAGACAAAGGTTTTGCCTATGTAGACCTTCAAGCTCAAATCACGACAAGTCAACAATATTATACAAAACGAGTGATCAGTTCATGCTGTGGAAAAAGCAGACAATTTTACTTTGTAAATGATGCGAAAACAGCTAAAACCTCCACCTCTAAACTAACTCTTTCCCCGAAACAATGTTTTTTCTTAATGAATGAAATGCAACAAAGTAGCTCTGTTTTTAAAGATACAGGTGGTGTTCATAATGCTGCACTATGCAGTGTAACCGAGATGTTAGTCAACCGCACTGATATAGGCAGACACAATGCACTAGATAAAATTTACGGTCACTGTTTAATCAATAAAGTGCCTGTCCGTGATAAGATTATTGTATTCAGCGGGAGAATTTCATCTGAAGTACTGCTTAAAGCTGCAAAAATTGGTGTTGGCATTGTTCTATCAAAATCCGCACCTACTGACTTAGCCATCAAAATGGCTGAAGACTTAAATATTACAGCTGTTGGATTTATTCGTGGAAATTCATTAAATGTGTATTCGCATCCTGAACGGATTGTAAATAAGTAAAGGGGACTGTTGTTATGAAAAACTCACAAACATCTCTTAAGGATCAACTAAATCGTCCCCTTCGTGATCTAAGAATATCAGTAACTGATCGTTGTAATTTTCGTTGTCCTTACTGCATGCCAGCTGAAATTTTCGGACCTGATTTTGAGTTTTTAAAAAGAGCTCAGCTTCTGAGCTTCGAAGAATTAGAAAGACTCGCGCGTGTTTTTATTGGCTCTTTTGGTGTCGAGAAGATTCGAATCACTGGTGGAGAACCATTATTAAGACGTGATCTTCCTAACCTTATCGAAAAATTATCCTCTATCGAGGGACTGCAGGATATCGCAATGACAACAAATGGCTCCCTCCTACCAAAGCATGCAAAAAAACTAAAACAAGCCGGATTGAAGCGCGTAACCGTCAGCTTGGACTCTTTAAACGACGAAATTTTCGGGAAGATGAACGGTCGAAACATCAAGGTGGAAACTGTCTTGGATGGAATTAAAGCTGCCGCTGCTGAAGGACTAGGCGTTAAAATAAATATGGTCGTTCAAAAAGGCATCAACGACTCAGAAATCCTACCGATGGCTGAGTACTTTAAGCGACAAGGTCATACGTTGAGATTTATTGAATTTATGGATGTTGGGAACTCAAATAAATGGAACTTAGATTCCGTTTACCCTAAGAAACAGATACTTGATGACCTTCATGCTGTTATGCCGATTGAACCAATCGATCCGAACTATAAGGGTGAGGTTGCGACAAGATATCGATACGTTGGCACAGATAAAGAAATTGGAATTATTTCTTCTGTTACAGATGCATTTTGCTCTACTTGCAATCGTGCAAGACTGTCGGCGGAAGGTAAATTGTTTACTTGTTTATTTTCATCAAAAGGACATGACCTACGTGAGCCACTTCGTTCCGGTTATAGTGATGCACAAATGGAAAAATTAGTGTCAGGAATTTGGGGAAATCGTCACGATCAATACTCGGTTGAACGAGATCAACCAGAGAAAATGGTATCTAGAACCAAAGTTGAAATGTCACATATAGGGGGATGAATATGTCAAATTGTCAGCTAGATCACCCGAAAGAAGATGTCATGAAAAAGCTACTTGGCCAAGAACCCTTTCTTCCATCCTCTTTGTTTAAGAAAATGGAATCGTTTCTTGCCAAGGATCTACCTCAATCTAAACTGAATGAGTTGTTTCATTTGCTAAAGAAGTACGATTTGGTTTCTGCTGAGGAGCAAAATGTCCGAAATGGTAAGATCGATGAGCTTGTAGGTAGGGATTGAGTTTTGTAATAAAATTAGAAAACAGAAAGGACTCTGGGAAGTGAGTCCTTTTTATTTTTTTGAAAAATTATATTATGATAACATTATTTATTGGGTCTATAACTCTCTCGTTGTAGGATATCTCATGTGGTACAAACATACTTTTGTTTACAATCTTATTAATCAAAAATCTATAAAATTTTCTTTAGTGACACAGTACTTGATGACACCAATCGGAACGAGTTCCGCATATGTAACATTAATTCCTAATTCTTCTTTCACTTCTCTGACTCCATCATAAATGGTTTCATGAGAAAGTAGATGTCCAGCAGCTGTTATATCTAATAAATTTGGGTAATCCTTTTTTTCATTGCTGCAAATTTGTAAATACACATAGTCAATTCCACCCTCCTTTCCAATAAACCAACAATGAAACGCTTCATGCCAATGACCCATTTTATGTACATCTTCACGAGTGGTTATCCCAATTGTCCTCCTTGATCGTTGAATATTTTTATTAGTTCGGTTTCCATGTAGTTTACACCCCTTAGTGTATTTAAGATTGCCTGTTTTTATTGCCTGTTTTCAGGACGTAAAAAATTAGCTCTTTGAACATATTCATCTATCTCAATATGAGGAAAATAGAGCTTTACAAGAGATTGCACTTCTTCTACAAGCATTTCAAGTTCTGTGATGCTTTCATTCACATCGCCTACTAGTATGTTAGTGAGTCGTTTATCTAGATTCTTTGGTTTAATATCTATGGAGTAAATAGTATGGTGCATCCATTTAAAGGCTGGGTGGTGAACATACAATTTGTTTAATCCTAGTAGTGTGGCCATTAATTTTTGCTGTACAGAGCAAATGACTTCGTATAGCATTAGCCAATCACTTCTGTCTAGAAGTGCTCTTCGATTAATCCATCTACTACCTAAATCTAGATGACTTAAGATCATATTTTCTGCAAGCTTATCTGGATAAAATTGAACCTTATTTTTTAAAATGCTAATCAATCGTTCTCCGGATAAACTATAACCAAAGTGTATGGATGCTAGAATGCATTGTTTGTCATAGTCTATTTCGTACATCTTCACTACGTCATCAATATATCTATCTATCGTCTCGGTTAAAAAGTTGCTAACCTCTATTTTAATATTCTCTATTGTTAGGTACGTTTCTGACCATTCTTCATCTTCGTATGGAAAAAAACCAAGGATCTTTCCGTTCACTTTTTCAATCGGTGACAACCTTTCTAAATCACTTGGTGGTTCTGACCATAGTATGTGTAATTCAATATCTGAATGCTGATCTTGCCAGCCTCTTGAAACAGAACCAGCTAGTAGTATACCCTTAATTTTTTCGTTTTGTTGATAGGTTTTTGCTAACTCAATTGCGACTTCTTTTAAATTCTTTTTTCTTCCTTCTTTCTTGAACTCATAGTTACTTTTTCAACGCAAGCTTGATCGATAAAATTATCGGCTCCTTAAACACACCATTATTATTATGAAATAGCAATTCTTCTCTTAAATCACGTTCAAATCCCTCTGCATTTTCACCAAGAAAACGCTTCGATCCATAAGATGTTGAGTATATGTTTCCAATAATCGTGTCTACAGTCCATATTTGTTCATATGTAGGTATTGTTAGGGTTTCTATATCGAATCTTGATTTTGCGATAACCTCTTCATGGCTCGTTTTAGGGTGTGAGTAAATGGTATTTCCAGCTCTTCGTTGATCTCCATACCACCGACTTACCACTTCGTTCACTTTCCTTTGCCATGGCAGAGGTTCTTTATCTGGGGAGTAATGTTCATCTATAATTGCTACTCCCCCTCCATATGAAATCATCTCATAGAGCGTGTCAAGAACAGCCTCTCTTTCCATCCAATGAAAGGCTTTTACGATAGTAACCATTCTAAAAGTATCATCATATTGAGATTTATATTTTATTAAGTCACCATTAAACCACTCGATGTTTTCAATTCTTAGCTCCTGACCGAGACGTTTGGCTTCCTTAATCATCTCAAGCTCAGGGTCTATACCGACAATTCGACTACTCCAATCCGAAAACCTAAGTGCCAGCTGTCCAGTTCCACAACCTAAATCTAACAACTGGCTCTTTCCGTCTAGAGAAAACTGGTTGACAAGGCGTCTAACTAAAGATGCTGGATACATCGGTCTGTAGCGTGAATAATAGTGTGATGTACCTTTAATAACTCATTTCCGTACTTCTTCATATCGCACTCCTAATTGTTCGTATTTTTCTTCTTTTCATACCAAGCAATCGTTGGTCTTGTAGTAGGATATCCATATTGCTCTCGATAGCTTTTTCTATCAGGTGTAAAGTCAAACCAACTTTTGTTACTCTCAGGGTGATTCGCATGATGGACAATACAGCGAAAAGAATCTTCTAAACAAGGATCCTCCCAGTATCCAATGCGTTCTTCTAACCTATTAATTAAATCAGCACCCTCCTCGGTTTTTACCTCTTGAAGTGAGTAATAACCCAAATCAACTAAACGTTTTGCCACTTTTGGGCCTATAGAAGGAACCGTTTGGAATTGTGCCAGTCCACGGAGGTAGTTGGCCCGTTCGAATGAGGATTGTAAACATTGGGATAAGTTCATGATGTCCATATCGGCAATCTCATGTAATTTTATTTTACATTTTTTTAGGTTTAGTTTTTCTTCAGGAGTTAAAGGAATTTTCGGAGAAGATACTTTCATAATTTTCACCTCTACATAAAATAATTTTTTGTCCCAGAGTACTCTAATCTCCTACACCTCAACATTAACATATTCTACCTTTTAAAACGTCAAAAAAGTGAATTCCCCTGGGAAATTCACTGCTCTCATATTTTTCTTAAGTATAGAATAAATGCTCAGTTGCCTTCATTCAAATCTCTAAGGTCTCATTCTACCTCTATTTAAACCAGCCCTTTTCCTTAGACTGCAAAATGGCTTCGATCCGATTTTTAACTTCTAACTTTTCAAAGATGGTTGAAATATAGTTTCGCACGGTTCCAGTTTTGATACTGAGTTGGTCAGCTATTTCTTGTGTATTCATTCCATCTGCTACTAGTTCCAACACTTTCTTTTCTCTTTCAGTAAGCGGGTTTTCCTCACTGTACACATCGTCCATTAATTCCGGTGCATAAATTCTTTTGCCTTCGATGACTTTACGAATTGAACTTGCAAGCTCTTCGCTTGGGCTGTCCTTCAGTAAATAACCACTTACCCCTGCTTTTAAAGCACGTTGAAAATACCCTGAACGAGAGAAGGTTGTTAGGATAATCACTTTGCAGTTCGCTTTTTCTTTCAGCTGTTCAGCGGCTTCGAGTCCGGTCAAGCCAGGCATTTCAATGTCCATAATACAAACATCTGGTTGAAACTTCTGCACGAGTGTCAGGGCTTCTTCGCCGTTACTCGCCTTGCCAACCACTTCCATATCCTCTTCCAAATTGAGCAGTGAACCTAATGCTCCCAAAAGCATTTGCTGATCTTCAGCAATGACAATTGTAATCATATCTGCTCCTCCTTAGCTTTTAGCTTTAGGTCAAGTGGTACTTTAATGATCAATGAAGTACCGTTATCCCCTGAAATTTCTAGGTTTCCGTTAACAAATTCAAGTCGTTCTTTCATCCCGATCAGTCCGTTTCCCTTTGTTAAATCATCTTCTGACACATTTCCAATTCCGTCATCTCGGACAACCATGACGAGTCCAGTGCGGGCTTGTTCGACGGAGAAGTAACAAGTAGAAGCCTGGCTATGTTTGATGATATTGTTCACAGCTTCTTTTAAACACATGCTGAGGATATTCTCGGTTAACAAAGGAACATTCGTAAGGTTAATTTCTTGTTCACTCACAAAGTTGATCTCAGCTGCTTTAAGGATCTGTTTAACAGCGATCAATTCATCTTTCAAGCGGATGCCACGCATTTCCGACACCATTTTCCTTACTTCATTTAAAGCGGTTCTTGCAGTCGCTTGAACGTCTTTTAATTCATCTTTGGCTTGCTCCGGATCTTTGTAAATAAGTTTTCTAGCCAAGTCGCTTTTTAATCCAATGAGCGAGAGCTTTTGTCCTAATGTGTCATGAAGGTCTCGAGCAATTCTCTGGCGTTCTTCTAGCTTTACGAGCTCCGATATCTTTTTGTTCGCGTCTTCTAATTTTTCCTCCAACTGTCCACGCTCTTTTTTGTTATGAATATTGAATGGGAGAAGGATGACACTGATGCAGGTAATGATTATAAAAGGTAGTTGCTCTAAGAACATTTCATCGTGCAGAATGATGCTAAAGTTTATCGACGCCATTGTGCTTACTAAGTGGATGATATATAAAGTTAAAAAAGCAAATCGGTCGCTTATATTTCCGATATAGTAAGCAATATAAAAAGCAAAATAGATATAGCTAAACAGGTACATTGATGTAAAAGAAATGCTAATTAAAATACATGTCCATAGGTACACCGGCCAGCCTTTAGAAGTAAACGCAAAACGAAATGTGATAAAAAATAAGACGGTCAAAACAATCCCAACTACAATCTCAATCGTAGAAGAAGATTGGAAGATAAAATAAAACGGCAAAATACTTAGAACAGCCCATATATAAGGGGAAATTCCATTGCTTATATATTTTTTAAACATATTGAAATCCCCTTTTTACTGTAAGCTATTTTTATAGATCCTCGTGGTTAATTGACACTATTACTTCTCATTTTAGCCAAATTCTTAATTTCTGTATATCCTACGAACTTTCTGTTTTGTTCATCCCATAGACGAAACTTTAGTGATTGCAAGCTTGTTGCTAACGTAATCGTTGGTATGTTTTGTAATGGTAGAGTATTGACATGTGCCTCTTCAAGTTTATAGTTCGGCACCCTTGGGCTTAAATGGTGAACATGATGGTAACCAATATTTCCTGTCATCCATTGGAGAAATTTAGGGAGCTTGTAAAATGAACTTCCCTCTACTGCTGCTTTCACGTAATCCCATTGTGCAGTTTCTTCAAAATAAGAATCCTCAAAGGTATGCTGCACGTAAAAAAGCCAGATGCCAACAGATCCTGCAATTAAAAAGATTGGAGCTTGTACTAAAACAAAAGCTTCCCATCCAATTGTCCAGCAAAGCAGACCTATCAAAGCAAAGATTGAGATGTTTGTAATATAAGTGTTGATGCGTTCTTTTGACTTAGCACCTTTTTTATTGAATCGATTTTTAATAAGGAATACATAAATTGGACCTAAACCAAACATAACGAACGGATTTCGGTATAGTCGATAGGCTATTCTACGCGATAAAGATTCTGCTAAATATTCATCCACCGTAAGCATCCAAATATCACCTGTTCCACGCTTGTCTAAATTACTGCTTGTTGCGTGGTGAATGGAATGGTCATGCTGCCATTGGCTATAAGGGAAAAAGGTAAGTACCCCTGTGACTGTTCCGACAATTTTATTTGCAAGTCGATTTTTAAAGAAAGAGTGATGACAACAATCATGAAAGATAATGAAAGTTCGTGTCATAAATCCAGCTGCTACTACAGCAATTGCTAACGTCAGAAAAAAAGAAATAGACAGACTCTGATAGGCAAGGAACCATAACAAAATAAAGGGTATGACCGTGTTTATGAGTTGCCATACACTGTCTTTTGTATTTGATTTTTCATAAGGGGCTACTTGTTTTTTTAAGTTTTTTTGTAGTTGTTTTGTCATTTCAGTAATTCCCTTCTTTGATTGGTAATTTAAATGATAAAGGGTTTTCATCATTTTGTGCAGTCATATGTGTCATGTCCAAAACATGATAAATGTCATATAGGACAAAAGGATCATTAAGTTAAGTTCATCTTAGCAACTTTAATAAAAATTCCCTGTTTAATTATTAATGTCGAGAACTCCCTCGAATTATTACATCAATTATAAAAAAAGCGCAAGCGCCTTGTTCAGCCCCGACAAGCATAAGGCGATTCTAAATAGAAGGCGTTCTTTGCCTTCAATTTAGAATTGACTTATGACCTCGAGGGGCTAGGCGCTGGAGCTGGATTCAGAAATGCAAACTGAATCCTAGAATTATATAAATTCTGATATTAGTACAAAAATAGATGTATTTTTCTTTATAAATAAACAAATAACAAACAATAGTATATCTTTTAAAAGAGACTCCTGGTTTTCAAATCCTCGCATAAATAACTAGTCATTTAAGATTAATAATAAATAAAAGATCTGAATGGAGGAGTTTTATGAAACAACCAGATTTCGCTTTAACTCAGGGATGGTGGTATCCCGCTATTCTCGGTTCGGTATTATTGTTATTTATGATTTTCATGCCTAAAAGGTTAAGTTGGAGGGAAATTTATATTACTTTTAGCCTTATTGGATATATCGTTTGGACAGTTGATATGACATTAGCGGCGCCCTTAGACATATTTGATATTGGACACCCAAAAAAAGAAGGATTACCAGAAATTTTGCTGTTTAGTGTCATACCCTCATGTTTATCAGTAATCTACTTAAACTACTATTCACAAGAGAAGAAATGGTTCTATGTCGTCCTATTTGTTGTTGTATCCCTTATTTTAGAGTGGGTAACAGTTAAAGTCGGATTAATGGAATTAAAGCTTTGGAAAACATGGTGGTCAACACCTGTTCACTTCGTTGCTTATGCTTATTTCTTACCATGGCATTTAAAATTCATTAGGAGAAATCAGGCTTAAACAAAAAAATAACCTATTCAGCAATGTGAATAAGTTATTTTTAAATACCCTGTGTTTATCCTCAATCAATTCCCTTATACCCCAATTGCAAGAGAGTATAAGCGATTTCTTCATATCCACGATTGTTTGGATGAATTCGATCTCTAGATAATAATTCATCTTCTCTTCCTTTGAAAATGGAATAAATGTTAGCCACTCTGATCAAGGAACCATCGTCAAAGCTATTTAGATGTCGATTAAATAAACGAACCCATTTATCTGAAAGTGGTAGTTCGGGGAGTGGATTATAAAGATTTAGAATTCGAATCATGTATGGCTCTCCACAGTCTTTTTTCAATTCTTTTACAATTGTGATGATGTTGCCTACATTTTCTCGGCATTCTTTTAATGACTCTTGTAGGTCGGCATCTGATCCCGTGTCTGCAAATACTTTACTTGCACTGATGAGGTCGTTTCCGCCGGCCGATAATGTGATGATATTGGCATGTTTAATTTTTTCGTGAAGACACGGATTTTCAACAATCTTAAGTACCTCTCCCGTTTCAATTCCAGATCTTGCATATACATCTACAAATACACGTGCATTTAGTTCAGCCTCTGTTAATCTCGCGTAATTAGATACAAATCCTGGTGCTAAGAAAGACGCCCCCACCCCTACTGTTAGGGAATCTCCTAAAGCCATATATTTTAAGAACTGATGTTGCTTCTTTTCTCTCATGTACACACCTCGACCTAGAATAAATTCCATATACAGTATTCTAGGAATTGGCTTTGGTAGCTTGTTCACCTACAATAGTTTTAAAATGCTACGCTTTATGACCTCCAACAAGCTTGGCACGATGTGTAGCAGTTCCTGCATTTGTATAGGAAACGGCTCTGAGGACGGCGTCTGATCCATATTTGCTACGGATGGAGTCCATCACATATCCGAGTGTACGCTGTTTAAATCGATTTTCTTGAAATAAATCAAGCTGCATTTCACAGTCTTCTTCAATATTTGATAAGGTTACCGATATTTTACGCACTGTTTTGTTCGTGTAAAACTGCCTAAAAAGCTGAAGACAGGTTTCGTAAAGGTCCATGGTAATGTTTGTTGGTTGAGCAATCGTTTTTGCGCGATGAAAACCTCCGCCAAATTCATCCTTGCTGTAGCCAATTCCGAGACTAATTGTGCGCCCCACCTTGTGATGCTGACGCGCTCTCCTTGCCACTTCTTCACAAATTTCTAAAATAACATGCTTCACTTCTTCAGGATCGGGGTAGTCGCGAAGCAGAATCTGACTTTTCCCAAAGCTAATCTGTCCCTCCATAATCGGCGCACCGATTTCTGATAAATCAACTCCCCACGCGTGGTAATAGAGTTGATTGCCCATAATGCCAAACTTTTTTTCTAGCAACTCCAATGGGTAGTTGGCAAGATGTCCTACATTAAAAATCCCCATACGATTTAACGTTTTTTCCACTCTACTACCAATTCCCCACATCTCACTCAGTGGTTCAAGCTTCCAAAGCTTTTCTTGTACGTCGTCATAGGTCCATTCTGCGATCCCTACTTTTTTTGCATCCGTATCAAGACAGATTTTTGCAAGCAGCATATTAGGCCCAATTCCAATTGCACTCGGAAGCTGAAATTCCCGTTCCATATCGTTTCTAATTTTCTGTGCAATGGTTCGTGCGTCTCCCCATATATGTTCAACCCCGTCGACCTCGATGAAGCTTTCGTCAACACTGTACGTGTGGATGGATTCCTTTGGAACGTAGCGATGAAACAGTTTTGTTAGCTCAGTCGACATTCGAATGTACATCGCCATCCTCGGATTAACGAGTCGAATACGAGGATCATTAGGAATTTCAAACATTCGTGAGCCAGTTTTAATACCAAATTCTTTTTTTAACCGCGGTGAAGCTGCAAGCACAATGCTGCCCTTTCGCTCTGTATCACCAACGACCGCTAGATAGCAGGTAAGTGGATCAAGTCCAAGCATGACAGCGGCACAGCTAGCGTAAAAGCTCTTCATATCAATACAAAGAATCTTCCGCTTTTGAAATTGATTGTAATCCACACTAATCATGTCTCCCTTCCTAAAATAAGAATATATGTTCGCAATAACAGTATATCGATAATCGTAAGGGAATATACGTTCGATTTCAATGGTAGTTTTTTCTGTGGTGCCTGATATAATAATGTTGTGAGGTGAACTGTCCGTGGAGGAAAAATTTCTTTATAAAATGATTCAGCAGTGCTTTTATCAGTATGAGCGCGATTTGGCTATAGATCCGCTAACAGATGAAGAGTATGTACGGATCTTGGCTGCTGTAAAAGACCAAAAAGATGAAGGTTCTGAGTGGTATGAGGTGGTCGAAGATGTTGTGTATGGGTATGTAACTAATCAGGAGGAATAAACGAAAGAGCAAGTCTCACATCCCGTCGCGATGTTGAGACAAGGCAGCAAAAATGCAGCCATCCTTTAAATCCTATTCGTTGACGCTCGAGTTCTATATGGGGTGGAGGGCACAGTATAGAAAAAGCCGATCTTCCTACTTAGAAAATCGGCTGTACTTCTGTTATAAATTTTAAAACTATATCAAGTTGTCGTCGCACTAAATTATTTAAAACCAACTATTGGGTGTGGTACATATGGCTCTTCCAGGAACGCAATTTCTTCAGGTGTTAACGTAATTGAAAGAGCAGATACCGCATCTTCGAGATGAGAAATTTTCGTAGCACCGATAATGGGAGCTGTTACCGGTTCCTTCTGTAGCACCCAAGCAAGCGCGATTTGAACGCGCGGAACCCCACGCTTTTTTGCGATTGAAGCAACTCGCTCCACGACTAATCGATCAGTATTTGCAGTTGCATCGTACTAAAGTGGATCGAAGAATAGGCAAATTTCAAGAAGCGATAAAAAAAGCTGTGATTGAATTGATGACTGAAAAAAAATTTGATGACATTACGATACAGGATATTTCCGACAGGGCTAATGTTAGCCGCGGAACCATCTATCTTCATTATTTGGATAAATTTGATCTGCTGGATAAACTCATTGAAGAACATATCAACGAACTACGGGAATTGTGCGAATCGGCATCTGAAATGGATTTTATAGATGCGAATTTGATCTGGTTCGAATACCTTGAAAGTCATTATTTATTCTTCACGACGATGTTAGCGAGTAAAGGAGCCCCGTCTTTTCGTAGCCAGTTCCATCAGTTTCTCATTGAAGAGTTCAAGGATGAAGTCGATATAACAAAAGGAAAAAATCGCGGATTAAATGAGGATGTTGTTCTTCAATTTATTGTTACGTCTTACGTAGGGATAGTGGAATGGTGGTTCAAGAATGAAAGGCCTTATTCACCTCAAGTCATGGCAGAACAAGTAGGGATATTGTTAGAGAGGAACCTTTAGTTTATCTCCTATGAAAAAGCTACCACTATCTAGTGAGGAAGAAAGAGGATAATTAGAACCATTGATGTTCCCATAGTTCTCACATCGAAGGAAAGATAATTGACATAAATTCATGCTGGGCGCACAACAAAAAGACCAACCCAAAAAACTATCGGGATGGTCTTTTTCACCAAAATATAGGTTGTGTTTTTCAGTGCCCTCGATCAATCCGAGGTCATCTACTAGTTGCATGATAGGTATTAAAATAAAATTATGGTCTCGTAACATCAACGATTCGTTTTTCAATTTGAGGGTTAACATTTACTAACTTAGCCACATAGTCTCGCAGATTTTCCCAGTCGGAAAATCCTAGGTCTGTGACTCGACCTTCTTCATAGGCTTTTCTGAATACAGTGAACCCATCTCCACCTTTTGCGGTGAATGCATTAGTTGCCACAACGTACTCTTTTTGCAGATCTAATGGAGTAAATACACCCTCTGATGTCTCAACATCCATTGAAACGACTCGATTTCCAGCTGGCTTTGTGCTATCGTACGTGAATTTCAAACCAGATACGTGAAGGAAACCGCCGCTTTCTTTAGGAGCCTGGCTGACGCTATGCTCGAGCGCAGACTTAATTTCTGTACCGGACAGTTTTATTGACGCAAGAGTGTTCCCAAACGGAAGTGTCGTCAAAACATCTCCAAACGTGATCTCCCCTTGATCAATTGGGGCACGTATTCCGCCACCGTTTTGGAAGGCTATAAGCGTATTCTCATTGAATATCTTTGCCTTATCCAGCATCCCATCGGTGATGAGGTTTCCTAACTCTGTTTCACTGTTTCTTACACTTGGTCCAACATCATTCGTACGTGGGTTCATTAGTGCTTTTTCAGCAATGCCGCCAGTTGGCTTGTTTTTTAATTCTTCTATTTTACTAGAATACTTTTTAAGTAACTCGGCTGCTTCTGGATCTTCTCTTTTCGCGGATATATTAATCAGTTGACCTGCTTGTCCGATCACTTGCCCTTTTTTGTTGAATTCAACATCAAGTGTTCCTAAGAATTCACTATATTGATAGGCTTGAACGATAACTGTAGGATCTTTTGCTTTACCTCTTTCGTCAGTAGAAACAACGACAGCGTTATTGAGCTGCGTATGGCTGTGGCCGCCAACAATAACATCGATCCCTTCTACGTGTTTTGCTAGTTCAAGATCATTATCATATGCTGGATTATCATCAAACCCTAGGTGAGTAATCGCAACGATCTTATTAATGCCTCGATGCTCCAAAGCTTTTACCGCTTCTTCTGCCTCTTTAATATAATTTTCAAACACAATACCTTCAGGGCTTGATATTTCAGCTGTTTCTTCGGTTGTAAGACCGATAAATCCTACTTTCTCACCGTTTACTTTTTTTACAACACCTGAATAGATGTTGCTATCTTTTGCATTGTTTTTTGTCTTGTCATGAAACAATCCTTTTAGGTGATCATCATTAGAAAAGTCAATATTCGTACTAACAAATGGAAAATTTGCGTTTTTTACAAAATTGGCTAACGCTTCATGGCCTTCAGGACTGGATCCGAGGTCGAACTCGTGATTTCCAAATGTCATAAGGTCATAACCAACCAAATTCATAAACTCAAGATCAGCTTGTCCCTTAAATTCATTAAAAAAGAGAGTTCCAGAGAACACATCACCAGCATCCAGTAACAATGCGTTTGGTTTTTCCTGACGTACTTCTTTAATAGCCGTAACTCGTTTTGCCACGTTATCTAAACGTGCATGTGTATCGTTGGTATGCATGAGTGACAGGTTAAATGTTGCATCTTTTGGACCAGTTTTTTTGGCATCTTCATTAGGCGCAGCAAAAGAAGGCATTGCAAATTGGGAAGAGATCAGCCCAACAGCAAGTGAGGAAGCTAGTAATCTTTTAAACTTTCGATTTAAAGACATAACATCACGATCCTTTCAATTTGACCATACTTATTTAATATAGCACAACGACATCTTAATAATATTTTAATAAATTCCCAGGATACTTTAAAATAACATGCACCTTTAGCGCAATAAGAAATAGGAGTTGCTAATTACAACTCCATTGTTTATCTCTCGCGCCTTATTCTTGCATAAACACAAAACGTTATCATTTATTTAATAGAGAAAAAACACATAATCCGTAGGTACACCTCGTTCACCTTGTTGACGCAGCATCGCTGTCACATTTCCGCGATGGTAGGTTCCATGATTCACTACATGGTGAATCAGATCGGCAAGTATGAACTCACTACGACCATATTGAGGGTGCTCAGTAATGATGATTCGTTCTGGATCTTGCTGCTCTGCAAGAAAGCTGTAAAATTCCTTTGATAGAGCATCATAGAACACTTCTAGTTCATCTACCGACGCCCCTGATGCTTCTGACTTTCGACGCTCAACTTCTCTAACAGTATCATGGAAGCTGCTTCCTTTCATCGTCTCCAACCAGGTAATGTCTGTTGCATAAAGGTGAATCAGAACATCTGAGATCGATGAGAAAACACTTTTAACAGTCTCGTTATAAACCCTATCAGGTAGTTGCTTCAAGTGCTGGATCACTTGTTGGTTAGCCCAAACATGGTAATCGTACATTTTCTTTGCTCGGTTATTTTGCATTTAGCTCACTCCTCTCTGTTATAAAATTGGAAAAGGTTTTTAGAACTCTTCAGGAAACTTTAATTTGTTTACTTTTGATCAGTTTTCTTCTTTAATCTCTATTCAACAAAACACTCTTTATTTCCTTTTTTTGTAGAAGCAAAGGGACGGTTCTTATAACTCCGACCTCCCTCCTTCAGAAACGTGGTGAGGTGAACGGTTCGTGGAAGAGAAATTTCTTTATAAAATGATTCAGCAATGCTTTTATCCGTATGAGAGAGACTTGACTATAGCTCCATTAACAGATGAAGAGTATGTAGGTATCTTGGCTGCTGTAAAAGACCAAAAAAATGAGGGTTCTGAGTGGTATGAGGTAGTTGAAGTGTTGTGTATGGGTATGTGACAAATCAGGAGGAATGAAAAAAAGAAGAAGAATCGCTATCCTTTTAAAGTACTCTTAATAGGATTTGTGATATAAAACGATGTGTTTTTTTGTGAATTTCTAAAAAATAATGTATTATAGTCTACTTTTAGACAAGTATCTTCGCGATTACACATAAAGTAAAGAGGGATTTTTGATTCTATAAGCGACAATTGAAGTTCTATAAGCGGAATCACAAGTTCTATAAGCCAATTTACAGGTTCTATAAGCCAAATCCGCCATTCTATAAGCCAATCGACGATTTACGACAAATTTTGACTCACTTTCTCTTTCAAAGAACTAGCAGCTGAAATCTAAGTACTTATCCCTAGTACAAGTACTTTATACTTCCTGGGTTCCAATGAAAAGTGCCTGTCCCCTGCCGTGCTAAGCACTGGAGGACAGGCACTTTTTCATTTTTTATTAAACGCCTTGATTGCAAATCGTTCGACGACATGTGGCATGAGTTGATAGAGTGTACTACCAGTGTTCATCCAGCCGGGTAAATTAATCTCTCGTTTAGGTGTCATCATGATAGAAACAATTTGCCGAGCGACCTTATCGGGATCAAGCATCCATCGTTCTACATTTTTCACGTACTCCCCGCTCTGGTCGGCAATGTTAAAAAAGTTTGTGCGAATCGGTCCTGGGTTCACAGCAGTTACATAGACATTGGCTGCCTTTACTTCCATTCTCAAACTATTCGTAAAACCTAGAACCGCATGCTTTGATGCCGAATAAAGACTAGATTTAGGTGTTGCAAGCTTACCGGCTTGTGAGGCAATGTTAATGATATGCCCTTTTTTCCGCTGGATCATTGATGGCAATACCATTTTCGTGCTAGCAATCAGTCCAAATACGTTCACTTCAAACATCGATTTCATTTCGTCAAGCGAAGCGTCAACTGCCGTATTAAAAATACCAAATCCTGCGTTATTAACAAGTACATCAATATCCCCAACTTCTTGCTCAATGCGAGAAAAAGTTTCTCTGATCGCCGCACTGTCTTGCACATCGAGCTGATAATAATAGCAAGAAACCGCATAGTCTCTTTGAATTTGATTAGCAAGCTCTGCTAAACGGTCACTTCTTCTAGCAATTAAAATTGGATGAGCACCTTGTCTTGCGCACTCTATCGCAATTTTTTCGCCAATTCCTCCTGATGCTCCTGTAATTAGAACTTGACAGCCTTGTATTCGAGTATTCATGTTTATCACCTCAATTAGTCAACAAAATAGATATGCTGTTCAGAAGACCTATTAACTTTAATTTCACCGATATCCTCTAAATAGTCAAGCTGCCCCACCGTCTCAGACATCGTTAGCATCAATTGCTTCTGATAAATAGCCGGAAACAATTGCTGACAAACTTGAAAAGCTGTCAAAGACTGTCCATCAAGAAAAGAACGTACTAAAAATGCTCGTTCTTTTTGCTTGCGCATCCGATGCAAAATAAGCTCGTAAGCATTATCAATAGACTCCCCGTGTCCTGAAAAAACAGTTGAAATTGGAAGCTCTAAAAGCTTTTTAAAGGATGCATTAAACTGAAGTTGTGGTTTAGGTCGCAGATTCCCTTCCATCGGTAGTTCAAGAAGAGGATTCGCAGATATTTTCTTTAACAGAGTGTCTCCACCCAGAAGTAGTCCGTCACTCTCTTGAAGCAACACAATATGACTTTGAGCGTGCCCTGGCGTTTCATAAACGTGCCAACCATCCAAACCAGGTATAGCATCCCCTTCTGAAATGGCAGTATGTAAATCTCGGTTGCAGGAGTAATTAAGCGTATCATTGAGCTGTGATAAAAAGCGTAAGAACCTTTTATCTACTCCAAATTGACTGAGTAGTGATTCAAAAAACGAGCGTTGACGCTCCATGAAATCTGGATCTCTTTTAAGCCAAGGTCGATTATATTCATGCCCAATAACTGGTACGCTATCCGAAAAATAATCCGTTAAGCCCACATGATCAGGGTGATGGTGAGTAAGCACAATCTGTTCAATATCTGCAGGTTTATAGCCAATTTCTTGTAACTGTTTTTGAAAAGAAAACCAGGCTTCTTCCGTTTTTGGACCTGTATCGACAAGGGTGAGCTTCTCGCCCTTTACAAGGTAAACATTCACATCACCAACAGGAAAAGGAGTTGGTAATGTAATTTGATACACTTTTTCAGAACTTGTCATAGAATTCATTTCCCGCCTCTTTTGCTATTTTTATATAAAATTACGTAAGCATGCCTATGTGAATCCACATGAAATATAGTTCAGTATAACCTCATTTTACTCTTCCTTCAGTATTTTGTCATTATATTCAAATAATTCAAGAGTTATACTGGGAACTTAGATATGGATCGTTCTCTTCCCCCGTCCTCTACGTCATAAAAAAGAAGCTTGACAACAACTTGTCTCACACTGCATAATGAAAAACAATATAAAGACTTGTTCGTTCATATGTAGCATTGATTAGGAATAGTAAATGAGAAATGACAAAAGAGAGTGAAACTCGTTAGGCTGAAAGGTTTCATTGTCCTCTTTCTCGTTGAACCTTCCCTATGAGCTGTTAGGAAAACCTAACCGTCATCCTGCGTTAAAGGAAAAGAGCTGGGGATATTGTGCATACAAGTCCCAACTAAGGTGGTACCGCGAAAATCTTTTCGTCCTTTGAATATCAAGGATGAAGAGATTTTTTATTTGGAAAAATTTCAGGGGAACAGGAGGAGCAATCATGAAGAAAATTGGTTTTTTAGGTGCAGGATCAATGGCAGAAGCGATGATTTCAGGTTTAATAAAAGGGGGCGTTATGACTCCGGAACAAATCATTGTCACAAATCGATCAAATTACGATCGACTACAAGAACTAAAAAACAGATACGGAATTGAAATAACGGATAACAAAGAAGTTTTCATCCAAGAATCTTCAATTGTCCTCTTGGCAATGAAACCAAAAGATGTAAGCGAAGGAATTGGGTCCATAAGATCGTTTGTAGATAGGCAGCTGATCCTCTCCGTTTTAGCAGGGATCTCCATTCACACGATTGAGGAGCTGTTCGATAAGGATATTGCAGTAGTAAGGGCAATGCCAAATACGTCTGCTTCAATTGGAAAAGCAGCAACTGCAATCGCTGCAAGCGACCGTGTGAATATCGGAGAACTAAAAATATGCCAAACCCTTTTTGAAGCCATTGGCATTTGTACAGTTGTAACCGAAAATCAGCTTGACGCGGTAACTGGTCTTTCTGGAAGCGGGCCAGCCTATATTTATTACCTCGTTGAAGTGTTAGAAAAAGCAGCCTTAGAAGTCGGTATCGATGAGCTTATTGCAAGAGAGTTAATTCTCCAGACGCTTTCAGGTGCCTCTGAAATGCTGAGGGTAACAGGAAAGAGTCCAACACTTTTAAGAAAAGAAGTCACAAGTCAAGGCGGAACAACTGAAGCAGGCCTTTCTGTTTTAAAAGAACTGCAGTTTGAAGAAGCAATGATTGCTTGTGTGAAACGAGCAACAGAGCGTTCAGTGGAGTTAAGGACGTTGTTTGCTAAGTCGTTGGTGAAGAGTGCAGATAACTAACATTTAAATTTATAGACGTAAAAAGCAGTGTAGTTTACACACTGCTTCAGTTTGTAGACAAAAGGAGTTCGGAATGCCTCATTCCGAACTCCTTTTTGATTTTTTTATTGGATTTGAAGCAATTATAGAGAATAGTAGACCT
>NZ_JBHLVO010000049.1:0-19886 GCF_042433335.1 Metabacillus herbersteinensis | reverse complement strand
CAAACACCCAATTCCTCCCACTAATGGGAGCTACTAAAGATGAAGTGGCTCACTTTTAAAGTGATCGCTCTGGCTCAATTTAATGTTGACAAAAACAGGTAGATCACCTTTCTCTGGAATATTAATAACTACATTACTAGAGTATAAGATAAATCTAACAATTAAATTTGTAGATATTATGAAGTTATAAATTTAATTTAATGATTATCCCACTAGCTCAGAATAAGTAATTGTCGATGTTGATGCACACAAAGTTGCTAGACGGCTGAACCATTCACCTTTGAATTTTCTTCGATTAAATCGATAACAAAATTCATCTAAATAGGATTGGAGATGCTTTGAATCTAGCCCGTGAAACGTACCACCAACAAACGCTTTAGCATTCGAAAGAACTGTATGCAACCAATTTAAATGGTCTGGACTTTTTCTTTGGTATTATAGACCTGGTACTCGTGCTTAAAGCCAGCTCCAGCAAGTGCTCGGTAGGAATGATAAGCATCGCTACAAATTGTTGACCCTGGTTGGATGCATTTTTCGGCAAAATCAATCAATGTTTTCCCTTTAATATTGGGGACGACCTCCATTTTCAAATAGAGTGGATGTCCTTTTTGGTTCAAAGATAATCCCACTTACTCATTTTTAATTTTAAAAGATGCTTCTCGGTGTAAAATCATAAATCCACTGTGGGTGTAACAACACAAGGAAATTGGAAGGTAGTTTCACACTAGCATTACAACCTAATAAAAAATGTTAATAATTAACTTTTACTCACGAGTGCAAATTGTTTTTTTTCCTAACACATAATACATAAGTCAGAAATATCGATGTGATGCTCAACCAAAATGAGAAATATCCAATTTTCGGTATGTATTGATCTAGTACACTATATTTAGGAAGCATAAAGAAAACATAATCAATTACATCGTTATGGAGTATCCATAATGCGGCCAACATTAAATGCATAGTTTTTATTTGATAATAGGGTACATATAGTAATCCTTGGATTGCCATACCTGCATGTGAAAGGATCAACATATAACTAGTCCAATGTATATTTCCAGTCACCCCATACACTAAGATATTCATGACAACTGCCCAAATACCATATTTGAACAAGGTAACCATTGCTAAAGCCTCTACAAAAGGCCAATTTTTCTTAAGTAATAGTGCGACTAATACCGCAGCAAAGAATAAGCTAGCTGTTGGGCTGTCTGGTACAAAAACTAAGAATTTTGCTGGAGTCTCTGCTAATTGCCATCCATACCAAATATACCCATAAATTGTGCCCACTACATTTATTATCAATAACACCCATAAAACCCAGCGATACCCCAAAAAATTCATTAAATTCTTCATTACTGCACCCCTACTTTAAAGAGATCTGGGATTTGCCACTATCTTTATTAATGAGATCAGAGACCCTCCATACTCTTTGAAACTGTTACTTTGAAAATATCTATAGCTACTTTTTTTCCTATTTATTTAAAAACCTTAGCAAATCACCATAAACCACTTTATATGCTTAATTGCTCTTGTTTTTGTTATTAATGGTTCACAGATCTTTATATCTGTTTCAAGTTCCCCTTATTTTTCATAAAATTTATTTTATGTAAATAAGAACTTCTCTGTCACAAAGTTTCCATCTCTTAAACAACAAACTCCTCTTTTTCTGGGAAAATAGATCATTTCCAAATTGAATATCTTTGTTACTTTGAACACTTAAATAAACATGTTAGTAAAATGAAAAACATTTATATATCCTGATCTACAGAATATTTTTCCTTCAACAATCGTCTTCCTCTAAAAATATTATTTTTAATAAAACTAATTTCTTTATTTAACAATTCGCTAATTTCTTTATAAGTAAAATAGTTAAAATAATGAAGAATTAACGGTTGCCTATATTGGATAGGTAATGAATTAATAGTTACATAAAGCCTCTCTTTTTCAAGCTTTTTAAATGCTTCAAATTCTGCTGAATTAATATTAGTGACTTTCAATTCTTCAAGATTCTCCATTAAAAGGGTAGATTTAATAGTTTTACTTCGAAGAAAGTCAAAGCACTGATTACGAGTTATTGAATATAACCACGATTTTAAGGTTGATCTATTTTCAAACGAGTCCATTTTTAAAAATACTTTCAAATATACTTCCTGCATAATATCATCAACAGATATCCAATCTCTCACATATCTAAAAACTAAAAAACGTAGTTCCTTTTCATATTCATAAATGATCTTTTCTATTTCTTTTTCAAACAAGGGTTGGGAAACAGGATATTCTGTCTCTTTTTCTTTCATTTCGACCACTTTTTTCAATCCTGACCAACACCCTCCAAAAACTGTTAATTATATCCTAACACAATTTTAGATGTTGACCAGATAAAATATTACAAAAATGTTACAAATGTGATAATTTTACAAATTATTCAAGTTATGTCCATTTCACAATTGTTTATTTTCGTTAATTTAAGTCTCAATCCTTTTAAAAAAAAATCATTTCACTGCTATAGCTTGCTTTCCCATTTGTTCCCATGCAGCAATAAAATTCTCTTTTTGAATTTTCCTATCCTTTTGATATGTTAACGGGTCGTTAAAATAAATATAATTTTCGTTATATCCAGTAACGACAACTGAATGTTCTCTATAAGTAATTTTAATTTGTCCCTGTTCTGTATCCCAAGTATCAAATTGTGTGTCAGGCAATTTTTTAAACGTTGTATTTGTAATTATCCATACAGGCTGTTCATTATTTATACTATTTATGACCTCTCCAAAGTCATTGCCTGTTAAATTAATAATTTCATTTGGTATATAACTTTCAGCAAGTTCTTCAATAGGTTGATGATAGACTCCATATCCTGGATTTTTATAGGAATACATATCACCAACAAAACCATTATGAGGATTACCGAAGTGTATTAAGCCATTTTGAACTGTCATTGGTGTACTATCTTTTTTTACATTTTCAGCAAGCTCCATCTTTCCTACATTAACACCGTCATATTGAAGCAACATTGCTAAACTAGTTACTTCACAACCTCTAGGTAATTCTGGCAATTGTGAAAGTAAAGGAACATCTAATTTCCTCTCTGTTAAAACATTTACCATCTTGCTAATATTTCCAGCCCTAATATTACCTTTTTCTTCACTTTGTCCCAGCATACCTATTTCTTCCTTATATTGTATTAAATTATATAATAATAAAGAAATAAATATAAGAAATGAAAGTAAACCGTAATAAAAGAACAAGTCACCCTTTCCTTTATTTTTAACCATTAATAAAAAAAGGGTTATGAAACCTGAGATAAAAAGTGTATAGACTCCCATTTCTTACTCTCCACTATCATTTTATGGAATCTTTAATTTTTAAATATGAGATACAAAAACGAGTTTTGCGCCAACCCACATATAATTGAATTTGATGGTTACTCATACAGGTATTTTCACATCCAGAATGAGATTTAGCTGTTTTTCCTTTTTATCTAAGATAACTTTAAAAACATCTTCCTCACTAAAATTGCTAAATCTCCTAATCTCAGTTGGAATATGAACAAATCCACCTTGACTAATTACACACTTATTTTCTTCCTCATATCCATCTTTATTAGATAATATAAGATTTTCACCGTCCAAAATTATATTGATTAGATCACCTAACTCGAAATCTATTTCTTTTCTGATCCTAGTAGGAATATATATTTGTCCTGTCTTTCCTAATCTCAGTTTATGCATGCTAGTCACCTCAGTTGTAGATATAAAGATTATGACAATAGCATAATAAATAATTTTGTAGAAATTATGTACTTTACTAATTTATTTTATAAATATACCCTACACCTAATACTCAGAAATAATTATAGGGGTTCCAATTGTAACTTTTGATGTTTCTTCATTTAATTTTCTAATTCCAATTTGGATATTCATAAGATTTTGGTTAGCTAGTTTTAGTTGATTTTTCCACTTTCCAGTATAACCAGAGACAGAAAGGAAACCTTTCTCATTAAGTTCTTCAACTTTTTCTCCCTCCATAAAATCTAATATTTTTCCACTAAGTAAACTATTACTTGTTCTACCATTTGTTACGCCTTCCACAGTAAGGAATCTATTATTTTTTTCAAAATCAAATAGAATATTTGTTTGATTAAGTACGTTACTATCTATATCTCCCTCTACCATTAATTGATATGTGTAAGTTATTGTATACCCTTTTTTAGATGGTAATACTGAAATTATCACTTTTTCTATGATATTCCCTTTTTCTATAACTCCTGTTGCTTGATAATGATGTTCATCCTCTTCTTTTTCCCAGGAGTATCCCACATCCTTATTAAATATGTCCCTCAATTCATTTTTTACTCTTTGTAACGATATATTAGATTTTGTATCCTTTATATAAACCTTCCATTTCTTTATTTCAACATTACTCACTTCTGCTACATTTTTAATATCCTCAAGTTCTTTAAAACTAGGCATACTATATACACTACTAAAATGGTTGATTAAAAAGAATATAGAAATAAATATTATTATAGTAAAAAAATGTTTTTTCATGTCAAAATCACCTCCATACCATTATGGACTTTTGTTAGTTGATATATACATTGGTTATTAAATTACTAGATTGTCTGAATCAACTACACACTTTCTTCACAAATAAGGATTATGATCAATTTGTAAATATTTTGGAGGTGTCATGATATGTTAAAGCTTGTTCAATCCTTTATTGTAGTATCATTACTCCTTATTCTTGGTGCATGCTCTAACTCTATGAGTGGGATGGACCATAGTAATATGGATATGGGTAATGATAAGGAAGAAAGTGAGAGTTCAATAGATACTAAGATAAAAAGTACAAGTGTAACTCAAAAAATTGAAAAAAGTGAGTTTACTCTTGTTGCACAAGAACGCAGCCATACTCTTACGAATAATCTAAATATTAATGCTTGGACCTTTAATGGTTCCGTTCCTGGACCGGAGATTAGAGTTCAAGAAGGTGAAGAGGTCAAAATCAACCTAAAAAATAAACTAAAAGATCCTGTCACTATTCACTGGCATGGCGTACCCGTCCCAAACAATATGGATGGGATCCCAGGTGTAACAATGAATGCGGTTCAGCCTGGCGAAACTTTTACTTATGAATTTCAAGCAACTGTCCCAGGAACCTATTGGTATCATTCCCATCAAGACGGTGTGAATCAAGTTGATAAAGGACTTTATGGTTCTTTTATCATTGAGGGGAAAGATCAGAAGGATTATGATAGAGACTATGTTTTAGTACTTGATGAATGGATGAGTGACCCAGAATCCATGAATATGGAAGATGAGCAAATGGCCATGGAATCTGATGATATGGAAGGTATGGATCATGCAGGGATGGACATGGAGTCAGAAGAAAGTATTTCTGAAACTGAGAATATGGGTCATGATATGAGCATGTATGACATCTTTACCATTAATGGAAAAAGCGGTAAGGATATCCCTTCATTAACTGTTAAGGAGGGCGAAAAGGTCCGAATCCGTCTAGTTAATGCTGGATTTATGTCTCATAAAATCCATTTACATGGACATGATTTTAAAGTAATTAGCTCAGACGGACAGGAAATTACAAATCCACAGGTGATAAAGGATGAATTGATTTCAATAGCTCCTGGGGAGAGATATGACATTGAATTTATTGCCAATAATCCTGGCCAGTGGTACCTTGAATGCCACGGTAATATGGAAGGTACAGAAGGCATGAAAACTATGATTGAATATGAAGATTTTGAAGGAGAGGCTAATGATAAACCAAATTCACAAGATACCCTTCCTGCTTTCGACCTTGCAACATATGGAGAAAATACAGTTGGTGAGTTTACGCTTGATCAAGCCTATGACTTATCCTATACAATGGCTTTAAATACCCAAAAGGATGGAAACGAAGAAATTTACACAATAAATGATAAGGTTTTCCCAGAAACGGAAAGTCTCAAAGTTAAAGAAGGAGACTTAGTAAAAGTGAAGCTTGTTAACAACTCGACAGAAGATGATCATCCTATGCATTTACATGGACACTTCTTCCAAGTTCTTAGCAAAAATGGTAAGCCTCTAAAAGGATCACCAATTGTAAAAGATACGTTAAATGTAAAACCTGGAGAAGAGTATATTGTTGCATTTAAAGCAGACAATCCTGGAGAATGGATGTTCCACTGCCACGACCTTCACCATGCAACTGCTGGGATGGTCACAAACGTAATGTATGAGGGTTTTAAACCAGATTTCACTCCAAATCCAGCAGCAAATAACAAACCAGAGTAATATGAAAAGAAGTGCAAACACATTGCACTTCTTTTTTATGTCATTCTTTATGTTGTAAATCAAAAAGTGAATGATATTGGTAACTCGTGGTGGTTAAGGAGGGACATTCCAACTAATTCTCTTTAACTTCTCGATTTAAGAATGTGTATGATTAGCAACACTGTTTGCTCGAAAAGTCTCTACGACAGGATATCTATTGTCCCTATCATGCCAGACTCTTTATGACCTGGGATTGTACAGTAGTATTCGAACACTCCCTGCTCTAGTGGTTTAAATGTAATAGATGCTTGCTTTCCAGATTGAGCATGAATATGAATCCCCCTTCATATTTCCATGTTGGTGTACATCCATTTTTATTATCTCTGCATTTAAGTCATTAAATTGGAGATCATGCTCAACTTTACCTTCATTAATAAGAGTTAATGTGACAATTTGATCTTTTTTAACCTTTATTTGGTTTGGCAAATACTTAAAATCATTTGCTGTTATATCAATTAAACTACTCTCTGGTTGGGAACTGATACTTTTGTTATGATCCTGATAATTAGCAATCTCCCCTACAGAACCCTTACTAGTAATTGAACCAGATGAGTTCATGCCAAAGAACAAAGCCGACAAACCTAAGACAAGTAATACTGGATTCTTTAGGACCCTTAATAAAATCCCCTCTTTTTTACTAAATTTATCAACTTCCAACATGTAAATAACAATTAGTGTAAAAACTATATCAAACACAAATAAAATTCGAATCAAAGGGTTTAGATAATCTTCTGCAGTCATTGCACCCAGCATCGCACCCATCATTCCACCCATTAACCCCGAAAGCATCCCATCTAAACTCGCTAGTAAGCTAATTGGGATACCAATTAATAGACCTGATGATAATCCAAGAAGCATACCAATTATTGTTGAGAGGAATAAATTATCAGGAAGCTTAGATCCCAATATAGTACCTCCCAGTATCCCGACCATCATACCAATTGTCATTGCAGCCATCATACCATGCATTGGAGATATTGATTTTCTATTTAATAGGATATAAAAAAGAGTTAATAAAAAGAAGCAAGATGCTACTGATATTAAAATGATTAAGGAAAAAGACAATCTAATTTCCTCCCAATAAAAATAAGTTTGTACCACTATATGTGTACAAACTCTTGATTAGTAATTATTTTTTTTTATTCTTCCTTCGAAAAATGTAATAAATAAAAATAATCGCTAATGGAATAACCATAAATATACAAATCCCCAAAAACGACTCTATATAAGTGTGTATGGAATTTTGTGAGTGAAATATGGAACTTGTTACAGTTAGACAAAGTATGCCCAATAAAATAAAAATTACAGGGATAACATTTAATAATTTATTCATTTTTCGCTACCCACTTCATTAAGTGGAAATCTTATTTTAAAAGTCGTCCCCACCTCTTGCATACTCTCAACCTCAATCTTACCTTTTAGTAACTCAATGATATTTTTCACAATAGCTAGACCTAAACCCGTGCCCCCTGCTGCTCTTGTTCTAGACTTTTCTACACGATAAAATCGTTCAAAGATGTAGGGTATGTCCTCCTTGGGAATCCCTATCCCTTGATCAACTATGGATATATTAATATATTTTTTATCATATGCTACTTTAACCATAATAGATCTTCCTTTGTCACTATATCTTATGGAATTTTCAAGCAAATTAATAAGAACTTGTTCAAGCCTACGACCATCAGTATAAAATAAAGGAATTTCCGTAGCAAGATCTAATATAATTTTAATATTTTTTTCATTTGCCTTTAAATTCACTTTATTTATTGAACTTATTACAATATCAGATATGTCTATAAGTTCAAGGTTTAAATCTAACTTTCCTTCTTCCATTTTGGACAATTCAAATAAATCATTTATTAAAGTCGTTAGGCGCGTTGCTTCATCATTTATTATGTCTAAATACTGATTCTTTTCCTCTTCATTACGATAGAGTGACTTTCTTAGTACATGAGAATAACCTTTAATATATGAAATTGGTGTACGAAGTTCATGAGAGATATTAGCAAAAAATTCCTTTCTATTCGTCCTGAAATCTTCTAGCTCTCTCCCTAATTCTGTAATTGCTTTTGCAAGTGTTCCAATTTCATCATTAGAAGTAACTACCAATCCTGTTTTAAGCGGTCCTTTAGCTATCTCACGGGTAGCAAGGACCATATCCAGTAATGGAGCAGAAAGTTTACGAGAAATAAAAAAAGTAAAACCAACTGCTATAAACAAGGAACCCATGACTGATATCATAAGCCAAGTTCTCATTTGCTCAATAGATGAGTTGATACTTGCCATATTTGACACTACAACGAGTCCCCCATTCACACGATTATTTATAATGATTGCTTCTCCTGAAATCAAATAGTTTTGATCAGTTTTACTATCCTGGTATTCCATACTTAGATGCTGTTTTTCCAATATTGGTTCAGAAATTTTTAGTCCTACTAATTCTCCTTCTTTAAAGTCCAGAAGGCCAGTACTATTCAATATCGTGCCTTCCTCATCAAAAATAAACAAATCTACATTGTTTAATTCAGATATCATCTCAAACATATGATAAGAATCACTATCAGCTACATCTGTAATTGTTTCTGAATATTTTGCAGCAAAATAATCGATTTGTTCCATCTTTTGATTATAAAAGTATGCTGAAAATAATTGATCAATTGTATATACTAAGGGAAACAGTACAATTAAAAATAACATCAAAATGGTAACGCCAAGCTTAACTGTAATACTATTTATCTTCATAGAGACTCTTCCGGATAGTTGAATTTATATCCCACTCCCCAAACAGTTTCAATAGGGACATAGTTAAGTTCTTTTTCCTTTATTTTAACACGGATATTTTTTATATGCGTGTCTACAGTCCGTGTATCCCTTGAACCATTTAATCCCCATAGAATTTCCAAAAGAATCTCCCTCGTAAAAACTCTCTTAGGATTAGATGCTAATGTATGGAGTAATACAAACTCCTTTGGTGTTAAATCCACAATCTTACCCTCAATAAATACCTTTCGACTATAAGAATCAATAACTAATATATCTGATCCGAAAGATAGAACTTCATCTTTTATATCGGTATTCAAATCCGTTCTTCTAATTATTGCCTTCACTCTAGCTAACAATTCTTCCGGCTCAAATGGTTTTATAAGATAATCATCCGCGCCAATCTCCAGGCCGTGTACCTTATCTTTCAACTCATTTCTTGCAGTAAGCATAAGGATTGGAGTTGACTTGATCTTCCTAACTTCAACACATACATCCCATCCATTCATGTACGGCATCATAATATCAAGTATGATTAGATCTAGTTCAGTTGTCTTAACAAACCTAATAGCTTCTTCACCATCTTTAGCTTCTACAACATCATAATCTTTTGATAAATAAATACTTAATAAATTCCGCATATTCCATTCATCATCGACAATTAATATTTTTCGCTTCATCTTGTTCTCCTTCTTAAAAAGTTCAGGCTTTAAACAATTTTAGTTAGTTATTGTTAAACTTTATGTGATAAATTATATAGTTAAATTTAAACATTACCTTAAATGTCAAATTTTTCTTACCTCTCTATAAAAAAAACTAATAATAATCATAAAAGTAATAATAGAAATAGGCATTAATATGGACAGATGTTGCTCTGCTACCGAATTACTATTTTCTTTATTTTTATTTAATTCCAATTCATTACTTTGGTTTTTTTGTTTACTTATTTTTTCTAAATTAAAAGTAGTTATTGGTTCATTATTAGAACTCAATATTTCCAAAGTTCCTTTATCTGTTATATTCTGTAAGGGTTTCTCTTCTTTTCGTACTGTAAAATAAGAATCGCTAGGCATCTGATACTCAATATTATTAAACGTAAATTCTTCACCTTGTGCAATACTTACAGTTTTGAAATTATCGAAACCGTAATCAAGAAGTGCAACAGTATCGTTATACGCAACAATTTGAGATTGACCTTTTAAAGTGACTACAATTAGATTTACATCTCCTCTTTTAGCAGTAGTTACAAGAGTATGTCCCGATTGGTCAACAAATCCTGTTTTACCACCTGTAACTCCATTATAAGGTCGTTCTCCCATTAATTTATGATGACTAAACAGCGTGGTTTCCCACTGTTGATCCTTCCATTCTAACTCTTTTGTACCAAATATTTCTCTGAAATCCTTATTCTTCAAAGCATACTGAGTAATTTTTGCTAAGTCTTCTGCTGTAGTTAAGTGATTTTCATTAAAAAGCCCATGTGGATTTTTGAAACTTGTATTTTTAACACCAATTTCATTAAAAAGATAGTCATTTATATTTTCTGAAAATATTCCTATCGATCCATCCAAATGCTCTGCTATAGCTACTCCTGCATCATTTCCAGAATTAATTAATAGACCCTGAATAAGCTTTTTGAGAGTAATCTTCTCTCCCTCTTCTAAATAAATCCTTGTACCTTCTGCTTGTGTGGCATTTCTATTTACTGTTGTAAGATCATCTAAATTTCCTTTTTCAATAGCGTAAATAGCTGTCGCGATTTTTGTTAAGCTTGCAGGATACATCATTTTTTGTGAGTTCTTTTGATAAAGGATTTCCCCTGAATTTTCTTCTATTAGTATAGCTGCTTCGCTTTGAGTACTAATATTTTCAATATGAGTACTACTGAAAGTCTTCACCGGGATAAAGACGTTTAAACCAATTATTAAGATGATTGTAATTATAATTTTATTCATGTTGCTACACCTACTTTATATTTCTCTTGTTAGTATACAAACAGTTGTAATTCGATATTGCAAAAAAACAGAGTATAACTCTAATTCAATTCACATAATTAAATACTGAACAAATTCGGGTAATTTCAATGTACATAAATTTAAAGATACCATTTCGATATTCTATTAATAAAATGTGGAGAAAGTATGGAGAAGACAAAAAGCAATGAAATCAAAATTCCACTGCTTTTTTATTTTATTGTTTAGCATACTTTACGAGAAACTAAATAATCTTACTTTACATCTAATTCATTTTAGCTCTTCTTCATAGATTGCAAAGCAAATACATATAAAACCTGTAACTAAAACAGCAAGGGTAAATACATTTATATTGAAAAGCGAGTAAGCCCCCCAGGAAGAGATAAATGTCCAAATTAACCAATAGTGATAACTTCTAATAATGTTCATTAAATTCCTTCTGCACCTTTCCAGTAAGATTCTCCAAACACCTCAGCAAAAGCCTCAATTGAATTAAATAATTCTGGTAATTCATTATCAACTCCACCAAATTCTAATAAGAGTGCCCTCTCAGTCAAATCCTGATTATACACACCATTTCCTTGGCTTTTACCTTTGACAAATACTCCTCTACTAATTCCTGGATATTTCTCTTCCAACTTCGCATTTATTTCTTTTGCTAACTGTAGGTTTTGTTCATAGTTACTATGTTCTTTGCCTACAATAAAAAACAACCTTGCATAGGGTTTTCCTCCTATTGTCGTAGTGGTAATCTTTTTCGGTTGAGAATCTCTATGAATATCTATCAAAAAGTTTAACTCGTTGTTTCCAGCAATAGCCTCTTGCACTCGTTCTCTTGAGTATTTGTAAGAATGGTTATAGTTCCATTTTCTTTCTTGCAGACCTTTTGTTACATTTGTTTTATCATGTTCAACCCCAATACCTCTTTTGCTGAGTTCTTCTGTTAACTTACTACCTACTGCAAGTACATTTACCTTCTCATTGGAACTATTTGCTTCGTCTGGATTCTTTACATCTTTTAGCAATGGTGAAAAAGCCTCCCAACTATGTGAATGATAGATATAGACATTTTTCTCCCCTTCAGCAGTTTGAGAAGGGTCCTCTGCTTTAGAGTCGGTATTCTCTTTCTCCTTGGCTAACATTTCATGCGCAATCTCTCTTTCTTTGAGTAACACCTCTAATGGGGGTGAAGACTCCATTGGTAGATTCGTATAATTTGTCCCCTCTCCAGCTACTGCAATTTCAGTATCGTAAATTGAAAATCCAGGTATCTCTCTTCCCAAAAGAGACCTAACATCTCCCACTTTTATATTAGTAGCAAGATTAAAAGCTATTTCACTTAATGAAATCTCGTGTTTATTATTATCAACATAAAAATAGTGATTTTCAGAACCTATGAAATGAACAAACAAATCATTCACTTCCATATTCTCTATTAGTTCACTTAAAGTAGAGTTAGAAAATGAAAAAGAAGAAAATATGATAATCGTAGTTAGTATAAACACCCAAACAACACATAACAAAACAGCATTTATATATTTAATGGATTCAATTACACGCTTTTTATTAGACATATGTTTTCCTCCCACTACTATCTCTATGAAAAGGTTTAATTATTTAGAAGAGAAAGAAGTTAATTTAATAGAAAAAGACTCAATCCATTAGAAATTGGATAAAGTCTTATCTTATAATTATTAAATTAGGATGAAACTAGGTTTGCGTCTATATAACTTCTAATTTACTGTTTTTGTTTCTCCATGCCAATAATATTCACTAATCATATCCGATAAAACACGTACTGTTCGATTTAGTTCTTCTAAATTGTTATCTACTCCACCTATTTCGACAATCATTGCGTTTGGAGATAAATCCTGGTTATACACACCATTTCCTTGTTTTTTATCTTTTTCAAGTACACCTTTTGATAAGCCAGGGTAATTTTTTTCTATTAAGCTATTTATTGCTTCGGCAAATTTCTTATTCTTCTGATAGTCTTTATGACCCGTACCAATTACAAAAAGCAATTTAGCATGGCTCTCTCCCTTAATCGAAATGGTAGTTGCCTCTCTTCTCAGCGAGTCTCGGTGGATATCTATGAAAATTTCTAAATCCTTACTCTCGTCCATTGCAGATATAGCAACTTCTCTAGATATTTTATATGAACTATCATAAATTAATCCTCTATCGTCTAGTAATTGAACAATATCGGTAGAATCAGCTTGAGTACCAATTCCTCTTTGCTTTAATGCTCTCTCTAACATTTGACCAACCATTGTAATATTCACTTTTGAGTGAAAGGCATCTTTCGGGTCTTCTTCTCTTAAATACGGTAGAAATGACTCTCTGCTGTGAGAGTGGTAAACGTAAACAACCTTCTTACCAAATGTAGAATGTATTGGTTCATCCAAACGCTCTGTTATTGAGTCCAATTTCTCTGATATCTCGTCTAAATCTTTTGTTGAAAACTCTCTTTCTTTTAAAAATGAATCCATAGAAGGAGAAAGTTCAACACTTGAGTTTGTGTTATTATTTTTCATTCCATAACCTAAACTATTAACATTTACATTATTTGGACTATCACTAGAAAACCTCTCTATATTCCCCTCTTCCAATAAACGGTTAGGGTTTGAGAGGATCTTTTTCGACAATAACAAGGATTCTTCTAGATCATTTTTCAATAAAGCTTTATGAACAAGCTGCACATTCTCAGTAATATTATCGTTAGGAGACAGAGCCAATATGACAGCAATAAATGATAAACATAATAGAAATAGAATAGTAGATAAGATAAGTAAGCTTCCGATTATAGGTTTCTTCTTTATCTTTTTAAAAACATCTTTTGACATTAATTCCCTACCTTTTTAAAAGCATACCTTAACTCACAAAGTAGTCTTTATACTAGATTTAAATACCCTCAATATTATCTTGATGGTCGTCTAAAGCCACATTGGCTATTCCTTCGTCATCATAATCATATATATCAGGGCTTTTGCTCTACAAGCACCGCAAGCAATGCACGTTTCTTTATCAACGATCGTAAATTTTGGTATTTATGTGTAACTCCTTTCCATTACATACTTAGCTTCACTAAAATATACCCATACTCTATTGAGGAGTGATTACGATAAAATATTGTTTCTAGTTGTTTCTCATATACTTTCCTACTATCTACCATTTATATCGGTAAAATCCTGATGATTTATACTATACAAAGAAACATGACCACAATATGAACATGGTTGAAATAGTAGACTTACTTTTTCGTACACTTTCTGTTCATAAACACATGCTAATATAGATGTAAATCAGACAGGAGGAGTTATGGATGAAGAAGCAAGTTAAAGTTCTTGTCATTGAAGATGATCCTTACATTTGTGATTTGATCACTTTATACGCTAAAAAAAGCGGGTATATAGTTAGCAGTTCAAACGATGGAATGAAGGGATTAGAAATGTTTTATGATAACCCTCCTGATCTTGTCATTCTGGATATAATGATGCCTAAAATGGACGGTTGGGAAGTTTGCAGTGAAATAAGGAGATTTGATAAAACTCCCATTATCATGTTGACCGGGAAAGGCAAAAGCTACGACAAACTTAAAGGTTTCGACCTAGGAACGGATGATTACTTGGTGAAACCTTTTGACCCGAACGAGCTGATGGCGCGGATACAAGCGGTGCTACGACGAACCAATCCGACATTAGATGCAGATAAGATCATTGAATTTCCCTTGTTGAAGATTGATCTTAAACAATACAAGGTGACCTGTGAGAAACAGGAGATCGTGTTGCCGCCCAAGGAAATGGAGTTGCTGTATTTTCTCGCCTCGCACCCAAATCAAGTGTTCACACGTCAGCAGCTGTTGGATCAAATATGGGGTTTGGATTTTGATGGGGATCCGAGAACAGTCGATGTGCATATCAAACGGATTCGAGAAAAATTGGGGGACTCCAACCCTTATTGGATGGTAAAAACCATAAGAGGAGTTGGATATAAATTCGAGGTGGACAACCAGTGATACGAAGAAAACGCGTTTTTTGGAAGCTGTTGATCACATATATCCTGATATTATTCGTATCGTTTTTCGTGTTTGCCATCGCTTCCCATTTGTTGTTTCTGAACGATCTAATCAATAAACATCGAAGTGCAGATCGTAACCAATTAAATACGGTAGTTCAATATATCCAAAAATCTTATGACAACGGCTGGAGCAGGGAGATTATCATTTCATCTCTTGAGCTCAGTATTGCCAAACAAGATAAGGCTTTTTACTTATACGACGAATCCGGCACATTGTTATACCAAATTGGCGATGCCTCTTTTAATGTGGATAGAGAAATCGTTCGTGAGGTATTAAAAGAGAAGCAACCTACCCGCAAGATGTCGGGAGAGTATGACGATCAACATATATTTATAGCGGCTTCCCAGATTGACAAAGATGCGTCGGTTGAAGAAAAAGCAATTGTCATGGTTTCTTATGGATTGGAAAGGGAGTTTAACCAAATGAAGTACTTGTTTGTATTGGCCTCTATTATTTCTATTGCCATTACAGGCTTATTTACCTACTACCTTTCTAAAAGAATTACCACCCCACTTCGAGAAATGAATCGGGTTGCCCTCCATATCGCTAGGGGACAATTTGATCAAAGAGTCAAAATCAAGACGCGTGATGAGCTGGGAGAATTGGGGGAAACGATCAATTATATGGCTCAGGAGTTGGACAGCTTGGATCAGATGAGAAAAGATTTTGTTGCCAATGTTTCCCACGATTTGCGCTCCCCTCTTACATCGATTCATGGGTTTGTCAGGGCGTTTCTAGATGATACGATCCCCCACGAACGAGAGCGCCATTATTTTACGATCATGAAAGAACAAACCGAGCGAATGATTAAGCTGGTCAATGATCTTCTCGATATGGCCCAAATAGAAGCGGGACAGTTAGAAATCCGACATGTCATCTTTAATTTGTCGGAACTGGTTCCCCAAGTCGTGGCTCGTATGGAACCTGAATTTGTGAAAAAACAGATCAATGTGGAATTGATATCTGAAGAAGCACAAGACATCCACGTATTTGCCGATCCGGACCGAATTGATCAAGTGATCGTCAATTTAATTCAAAATGCCGTACAATTTTCCTCACCCGAGAGTTCCGTCGAGGTAATTTTGAAAAAAGAAGAACAAGCGGTGGTTTCTATTCGAGATTATGGACCGGGAATCATGCAAGAGGACATTGAATCTATTTGGGAACGATTTTATAAAGCGGATAGAGCACGAACCAAAAAGACTGGTACAGGACTCGGCTTGTCTATTGTTAAGCACATTTTAGATCTTCATCAAACCGACATTCAAGTGGATAGTAAAGTAGGAAGAGGTACTGCCTTTACTTTTACACTCCCTATAGCTCAGAACAAATCAAAAAAACATGAAAAAGAGTAATTCTCTGTTCATCTTCTGTTCATATAAAATTGCTATACTAGATTTTGCACTAATAGATTATGAAAACAAAGAGGAGGATGTCTCAATGAGTAAATTACCAAACTCTAACAACGACACCGGCGCGAAACCGACCGAGGATCGACCACCAAGCACACCACGCTGGGTGAAGGTGTCTGGAATCATCGTCATCTCCCTGGTCCTGCTGTTTGTCATCATGAAACTAACCGGCATCGGAGGTAACCACGGCCCTGGTCGCCATACATCTGGGGTCGAGCCGGCCGAGCAGATCGAGCTGGAGACGCCTGAGGACCAGATACCGTCCGGTGACGACTGATGACCATGACACCCCGCCTCCGTAATTTCGCGCTCACCGCGCATATCATTTCCTCGGTCGGCTGGCTCGGCGCGGTCGCTGCCTATATAGCTCTCGACGTTGCTGTTGTGACTAGCCAGAATGCTCAGACGATGCGTGCCGCCTATATCGCGATGGACTTGATCATCTCGTGGGCCATCGTCCCGTTGGCCTTCGCCTCGCTCATAACCGGGCTTGTCGTATCATTGGGCACCCCGTGGGGCTTGTTCCGGCACTATTGGGTCATTTCCAAACTCCTGCTAACCGTCTTTGCCACCATCATCTTGCTGAACGAGACGCAGATGGTTAGCTACATGGCAGACATAGCAGCAGATCCTACAACGTCCAGTGACGATCTCCGCGCGTTGGGAAGCACACTGGTCCACTCCATTGGAGGCTTGGTTGTGTTGATCCTGATCATGATCTTCTCGGTGTACAAGCCGCGGGGCATGACCCGGTACGGGTGGCGTAAGCAGCAGGAGAAGCGTAAAGTGTCGCAACCGTAGATGCAGCGACCTGAGAGCTAAAATACTTTTCACAGAGGGCTATCGTAAGACCAAAAAGAAGTTCAATGATATCAATCTTCATTCGGGAAGATGCTATACCAGCCATTACATCTTTAACCACTTGCTTATGTATGGGTCTATGAGAAAAAGTCTATGGAGCTGACATTTCTACACTTACTAAGGCAATAGAAGAGGGTTCCTTTTAGCCCTCTTTCCACACTATTTTCCGAATACCTCTTAAAATTAGGCAATGAACCGAATTGTTTCCTACTCATGCAAGTCGTTTGTTAATTATTGTTCGACTTAGGCTATTTATGCTCCTATTTTAATGGTCTTCCTCCATTAGATTGCTTCTATTCTTTAACCACAAAGAAAGCTATGGATACCTAATTACGTGAGTCTCAAGGTATTATCTAAGGGTACCTAAAAAATGATGGTCATGACTACTAAAATAATGAAGATAACCCCTTGATTTCTGAAGAAGATTCGTTCGGAAGGAATCTTCCCTTCTCGTATCTGCTCACGGCTATCCTAAGTGTTCCTGTTTTCCGGAGGACCCTGAAACTGATTTAGTAACTCATTCAATCTTTCCTTCTCTGATGTTAACTTTGACTTCCTTACCTCCTTCCTGTTTTGGTTTGCTCCAGCCATAACCATTGGTGATCCTTCAACCACGGTGTAGAAGGAAGAAGGCCGTCTCTCTTTTACGCTGTTTCAGTATAGATTCAAACGATGTAGAAAAAGCTGCTGAAAAAAGTGCAGCTCTGATAATTTGGTTACGATCTAGATCTGTAGCACAAAACAAACCATCTACATATTCCTTAAACTCATCTGCATTAATGCAAAAAAAATGGACTCGTTACTATAAAAAAGTTGCATAAGTAAATCAATCATTTGTTTTTGCAAATATCCCTTTCTTCCTTGCATCGTCTTTCAAAAGTTTTAAAAAGTATCACACTAGCCAGGTCAAATAGGGTATGTATTTTAGAAAAATATAATCAAAATTTATACACTTATTATTTTAGTTACATGCCTAAATAAAAAGACAAACTCAACTTAAACTGGTTGTGTCATTTTATAAATATATTTATACGGTGATATGTTAAGCTTTGTTTTAAGTAAATTAGTGGCAATTGAAGAGGTTGGGTTCCTTTTAGATACCCAACCTCAGGGGTAGCACTCATGGGAGATTAATCTTTTTTGGTTAGTTATACTAGCCTTGCCTTTATTCTAATTAGAAGGAGATTCATTCTTAATCTATTTATATGCTCTATACAAACACTCTAAGGCTCAGCCTTTTTTTAAAAAGGTATTTTAGTGGGTCTACTTTGTATGATCTTTTTTTTATTTTCATGGGAGTGTAACAGCAAGAGTGAAAAATTGTTTTTTTGGAAAACATAAGTTTTGATGTGAAGAAAAGGAGGTGGAATAATTGGCAGACCGTAATCGTGATTTTAAAACTGGAGAACGTGTAACTGAAGCTGGGGAATATGTATGTCAATCTGGCGAAAGAAAGAATTTGCGTACAGATGAAGATTTTCCAGTATGTCCTATTGGTGGCGGAGAAACATCTTGGAAACGTGATAATAAGTAACCCAAAATAAGGGTGGTTTTATTCACCCTTATTAATTTTGACCTAATCCTTCTGCTTTTAAAGCATCAATATCGATTCCATTATTTTTGCAACAATCTACTAATTTTCCGTTAATCGCAACGGATGGAACAGCTTGAACACCATAAGCTTTTGCTTTATATTCACATTCATTTGTTTCGTATTTTTTATTTAAATCATAAACCACTACTTCAGAATTATCACAAGCTAAATCCTTTATTTGTTTTACAACACCATCACAAACAAAACAACCAGCAGTAAATACTTCAACTAATCTTTTAGCCATTTCAATTCACTCCTTCAAAGTTTTTAATAATTAAGACACTCACTTTTTGGAACACCAGAAACAGGACATGGAAGATCCTTTTTTACTGCTTGTTGAACTATACACGTTTTTTATAATCCTATTTACAAATACTAAAAAGGAAAAAGGATGATAGATTGAAAATATTTGATAACTGTTTCAAGTTTTCTCAACGTTGTTTTTAATTATTGTTTCCTTTGTATACTTTATGTGGTTTTAGCCCTTCTTTAACTTCTAACAGAGATGGACTTGTAGGAATAATTATGAATCTTAACTTATTTTTATACATATTGTGTTTATTAGTGAGGAGCTTTGCTTTTACTGAACTAACCCCCACCCCCTATTCAGTTGAACAAAGTATCGCATGAATACTCTATACAAAACTAGTTCACATAAACAGATGTTATAGACAATGAAAAAGGATCTTCGATTGAAGATCCTTTTATGCTGCTTGTTGAATTAGTCGAGTAGAAGGGAGTCTTTCTACCTTACGGTAGATTGTACTCCACCCTCCGGGTAGAAAGGCCGCCCAATTGGCGGCTCAAACCCCCACAGAACCCGGCGTGCGGATTTCCCGCACCGGGCTCTTCAGAAATTGCTTCACA
>NZ_JBHLVO010000048.1:0-19920 GCF_042433335.1 Metabacillus herbersteinensis | reverse complement strand
TGACGTTCAATGACTGTAATATCAAAGTCGTCCTTTAGAGCATAAGCTAGATGCAGTCCGGCTACGCCACTACCAATAATACAGAGTCTCTTTTTCAACAATCTCACTCCCTTATTAGAAAATTTGGCATTCACCAAACGATTTGGGTGAATGCCTTAGTTACATTATATGTACTAGGCCTGTGAAATTTTTTCTAACATTTTCCTCTAAATGTAACTACTATTTATTTTATTGTAGGTTAATTTTCATGTAAATGGTTCTTTAGTGACAGGGTTCGAATTATAGACCGCAAAGTAATTTTTGGCTAAAATTCCCTTAATAATAAATTCCAAATTGTGTAGTATAACAGAGGATTTGAAATTCTTTGAAAGAGGTGATTTTTGGTGAAAGCTTTGAAATGAAAAGAATTGTGTCGTGTATTTCATTGACTTTTGTTGCCTTTTTTGTTCTTTTTTGGTTCCTCTAGTTTCTTTAACAGCAAGGTATCTGCAGAAACTCATTCGTATGATGGAAAAAGTCCTTACTACAATAGTTGTGCAAGCTCGGCTGTAACAAAGGATAAAAAATGGATTGATTCCGTTTCGTATGTAGAATTGAAATTAAGTACTAAGTGTAAAACTGCCTGGGCGAAAGTTACTATTACCCGACCGGCAATATACAATCATGAAGCAGACGCTAGAATCGTTCGGAACACAGATGGCAAAGCCTATACGTGTAATAGCTCAGGAGGAAATGGGGTCGTTAACAAGGGGCAACCCTCATGTTATACATCAATGGTATATGATTTAGACCCGCGCAAAGCACAAGCTCAGGGAATACACGCGATCCCCAATAGTGACGCCTACAAGAAAGCAGTAACTATTTGGTATTAGTGTAAAGTGACAATAAAGTTATTTAAATTTAAAACCTCAAACACGCATATCCCCGTTCTGATTAAGGACGGGGTTAAAATAAAGTTGTTTAATTTTTGATGTAAAATACTTCACTTCACTGCACTTAAAAATATAACACTAATGCCGTTTAAATCTAAGTGTTATTGCATAATTGCGCCTTATTGCTGAAGAAGAAAAATAACCATGATAATGAATAAATTTCTTTTTTGTAAATTTAACTTACTATTGGTGACTCGTATGTGGAAACAAAAGCTGCAATTATACCTTTTTCAACACACCCTGACTATAAAAAAATTTCGCCTTTATTTATGATATGGTTCTCCGTAATGAATCTAAGTGAGGTTGTTATTTTTCCGCCGATAGACTTAGTGCGATTAATAAAAAATGAACTACCCTTTGGGCAAGTCAAGTGCTTGGTATGCTAACTGATACTTTCCGCCTTCAGCAACTTCTGAATGGTACAAAGCCTTAAGGGCAAAGTTCTTCTCAAGGTCGTGTTCTTCCATCAACTCTTTTAAGCGCTTTTGCAATTCTTTATTGTCTTTAATCAGCTGTTTCATTTGCGATTTTATGTACTTCATGAAATATTTAACTCCCTTCAGATACCAAACCTATCCACCAATTATTGTATTAATCATGTCATTTACGATTAAATAAACATCCCTGCGATTGCTGCATTTAGTAAAGAAGCTAACATTCCAGCATCTACTACCCGAATTCCTAGTCTTGCAATATAGTCCAGTTTATAACCTCATTTACTTATGACACCGTTCACCACGGTTTATCTCAAACTAGTCTCTGATAGAACAATAAAATCATTTAAAACGAAGAAAATATTTACAATGCCCTCTTCAACAATATGGCCCGTTTGTTGAAGAATACAAAACTTCTTTTATTGCTAAATTGTACTTACCCTAGAGTAACTATAGCCCTTTTTTCGTTATGATGATGCAAATACATTTTAGCTTGATGGCAATATAGCTGTACCCCTATATAAACGGTAACTTCTCTCATTCATTATTTGATAAATTCAACAAATCTAGATACACCAACCCTGTTAAATCTTTGAGGTTTTTTCACCAACCATAAATTTCTTTTTATATCTATTCCTGTCATTTTCATTTCCTGTAAAAAACCTTGCTCCAATTCTCTGGCCACAGTCAGCCTTGGTAGAATACTGACCCCAAGTCCCGCCTCTACAGCGCTTTTAATTGCTTGCGTACTACCAATCTCCATATAGCTTTCGATTTTATCTAACACCCCATACTCTCTTAACGTGTTTTCTACGATCAGTCGTGTACCTGAGATTGATTCGCGCCAAATCATTCGTTCATTTGCCAATTCTTCAATATTGATTTCTATTCTGTCCCTCCACGGGTGGTCAGACGGATATACGAGAACCAATTCGTCGTCAGCAAATTTCTCTACAACAAAATGGTTGTCTTCAACAATCCCTTCAACCAATGCCAAATCTATAACATCATTTGATAAATCCTCCAAAATACTTGGTGTATTTTTAATGGTTAAAGTTACTTTTATTTTTGGAGTTTGTTTTTTGAAACGCCCTAGCAAACTTGGCAATAAATACTCACCTATTGTCAAGGATGCACCTACTCTAAGGATAGCATTGTACTCGCCTGTTGCCTGCTGAATGGCTTCTTTAGATCGGTGAAAGTCATTGGTAATGGACTTTGCATAGGGATATAGCATCCTACCTGTTTCCGTTACTTTCAATTTACCCTCTGCTCGATCGAATAACAATGTTCCGTAAAAATTCTCCAATTGATGAATCTGTCTAGTTACGGCAGGCTGAGATACGAAGCTTAATCTCGCTGCCTGGCTTATATTCTCTTCATCCACTACTAAACAAAACATTTTCAGGTTTTCTATATTCAAGGAAACAACCTCCAAGCAATTAAAATATGTTTATGTATGATATTACCATAGAAATAGTAGGGAATAACCATCTGTTATACCCTATGCATTTATTGCAATTTACCTTTTCTACTTCTCCTGATATCTTAATATACAAGAGCAATGATGATAACCTAAGGTTCAATGGATTATATAATAATTGAATTATACATTTTGTTAATAAAAAGAAAGAGGGGAACGAAATGAAGGGGAAAAAATTGTTTCAAATTTTTTGGACCTTTTTTAAAATCAGTCCTGTCACATTCGGAGGGGGATTCGCTATGATCCCTTTAATAGAAAAAGAAGTTGTAGATAAGAGACAATGGTTAAATAGTGAAGACGTCACCGATGTGTTTGCATTATCCCAATCAGTGCCAGGAGCAGTTGCCATAAATTCTGCAACATTTATCGGACATCGAATAGGCGGAATAAAGGGAGCCATTGCAGCTATGATTGGCGTTTCATTACCTACTTTTTTAATTGTTCTAACCCTAGGCATTTTATATTTTTCCATTCAGGATAATCCAAAAATAGAAGCCGCTTTCATATCGATTAGAGCTTCCATAGTAGCCATCATCGCTTATGCTGCAATCAAAATCGCAAAAACAGCCATTGTTGACAAATCAACATTCGGGATAATGGTAGTAGGGATTCCTATCCTTTTCTTCATTCACCCTGTCATTGCAATATTAGCGGGTGCTTTAACTGGGATTGTTGCAATCTCTTTTAAAATGAAATTAGGTTACAAAATCAAGATGGACCAGAAAGGAAAAAAGGAAGACGAAAACGAAATCGAATACTACATGGGCACAGGAATATAGAATACATGAAAAGTGAACGGTATATCTTAAAATGTAGACAGTAAAGTTTAGAAAGCGAGGTGATATTCATGGTACTCTGGGGGTTGTTTAGCACGTTCTTTATCATCGGCTTCGTATCGTTTGGCGGGGGGTATGCCATGATTCCCGTAATAGAAACTGAAGTCTCCCAACACGGATGGATGGTGACGCAACAATTTACCGATGTTATCGCCATTGCCGGAATGTCCCCTGGTCCAATCGCCACCAATAGTGCCATTCTTGTTGGATATTCGACAGCTGGAGTAACAGGTGCAATCATATCTGCCCTGGGAATCTTGCTTCCCTCTATCATGCTGGTTCTTATTGTAGCAACCTCTTTTCAAAAGTTAAATCATTATCCAATTGTTAAATCGATGTTTTATGGATTAAGGCCCATTGTCACTAGTTTAATTATATATGCAGCATTAAAGTTTGCACTTTCAAATAACGTGATTAGTATGAATGTTTCATGGCATACATTAAGCTTATTGCTTGTCTTTGGATTATCACTAGTAGCCTTATTGAAATTACGCTGGCATCCCGTCTATGTCATTTTGCTTTCTGGATTAGTAGGGGTTGTTCTCTATTCATAAAGATGTAAAAAGATTGGATAGCTTATAAGTTTATCTTTTTATATCGAAAACGATATACGATTAGGGATTATCCAATAATTATCAATTTGTCTTTTCTTTTTACTCCTCTAAGAGTATCTTTACAAAGAATAGATAGCGCCTGTACAGCTTGATTCAATTGATCAGCTGTCGCTCTTCAGCAGCTAATCGAGCTTCTTGAAGGTGCGCTTAAAAAAACCAATAACAAATTTAAAAAACCAATAAAAAGTCTACTACAACAATGGATTGCAGGTCTACCTAGTTATATCAGGGCTTACCTGCCTAGTTTGTGCTGCGAAAGTTGAGTAAGTAATATTTTTGAATATATAAGATTGAAAACAAACTTTGATAAAGATCCTTGCACGTGTTTTAATTTAAATTAAGATGTTTTCATTTGAATCTTTTTACAAAAATTTAAGCATTTCTTAGTTCAGTAATAAATATTGAGAGGTGTTAAAAGTGCCAGATAGTAATAAAAGAAGTTGTTGCAGCGTTAGTAGAAATAACTCGACTAACTCATCTGATCATGATTCTTTTCCAACAAAACCTTCGAGTAAAGAAGATATAATAAAGGATATGATTTACATTCCTGGTGGAGAATTTTTGATGGGGACGGATTATAAAAAAAGAATTTTTGAAGATGGTGAGGGACCAATTCGGAATATAAAAATCAACCCATTTTACATTGATCCAACTTCTGTTTCGAATCAATCTTTTCAAACTTTTGTTGAAGAAACAAAATATATAACAGAAGCTGAAAAATTTGGTTGGTCATTTATCTTTCATTCATTAGTCTCAGAGAAAATAAAATCTAAAGTAAGAAATATTCCTTCACAAGCCCCTTGGTGGTACGTTGTAGAAGGTGCTTACTGGAAACGACCCGAAGGTCCAGGCTCTACCATTGTCAGTCGTATGGATCATCCAGTTGTTCACGTTTCTTGGAATGATGCTATTGCCTATTGTAAATGGGCTGGAAAAAGACTATTGACTGAAACAGAATGGGAGTTTGCTGCTAGAGGAGGTCTTGAACAGAAAATTTACCCTTGGGGAAATGAATTAACTCCTAACGGAGAGTTTCAGTGCAATATTTGGCAAGGAACGTTTCCAACTAATAATACAAAAGAAGACGGATATTTAGGAACAGCCCCTATCTCATCCTATAAACCAAATGGATACGGATTGTATAATATGGTAGGAAATGTATGGGAATGGTGCTCAGATTGGTTTTCAAGAAGCTTACATAATAGAGGAGGAAGAACGAATCCCAAAGGATCTGCAACGGGACAAGCAAAGGTCATTCGTGGCGGCTCCTACTTATGCCATTATTCCTATTGTAACCGTTATCGAGTAGCAGCAAGAAGCAGTAACACTCCTGACAGTTCAACGGGAAACATGGGCTTTCGATGCGCTCTTAACACATAAATATATACAATAAAGATGCAGTTAATACAACCATTTTTTAATATTAAAACATTTAGATAATTTAATTATTACTTCTAAACTAAAAGGAGAACCGGTTCATTTTTCTTCGGTTCTCCATACATTAATATTATCTCCGTTATTAAAACCATTTCTGAACCTTTCGTGAATTTTAATCTAAATACTCCAATGCCCAGTCTCTCTTGGTGCTCCTTTAGGTCCAACATAATAGCTGATCTGTTTTAAATACTGTTCTCAATCTAAAATTTAACCACCTTTTCTCATTTAATGTCAATATTCGTTTCCTTATTCGTATCCCGAAAGTCTGTTGGAGACATTCCATAATAGTTCTTAAATGAACGTGAAAAAGAATAGACATCAGAGAAGCAGAGGGATAAAGCAATTTCTGTAATACTATTTTGAGTGGTTGATAATAATTCTACAGCTCTATTCATTATTTTTCTCTGTAGATAGCTGTATGGACTTGTACCAACTCTTTTAGTAAACATATTAGAAAAATGAGTTCGATTAATTCCTACATATTCAGCTATATCTGCTACAGTGATTCCTTCGCTATAATACATCTCTATATAATCGATTCCATTTTGAATCCAATCATTTTTTTTCTTGGGCTTCGGTATGTTTTTCTTACTTATTTCTTCATAGAGATTGTCAAATAATTCATATATCAAGCTTATTTTCTTAAATTGTTTATTTTCATCATATTCTTTAAATAAAATGATAAGGTCTTCGGTGGTCTTTCTAATCTTAGTCGTTAGAATTTCATGGACACATGTACTCTCTTCAGTTATACCTAACTTACTTAACATCGGTCGTGCTTGTCTACCATCAAAAGCAATCCAAAACATCTCTAAAAGTTCTTGTTGAGATGTATAATAAGAATGAGTATGATTAGCAAACAAGAAAAAGACATCACCTGATTTAATTGAATGTTGTTTTCCTTCGTTTATATATGTACCACTCCCACTCAAAATACAATGTATACTGAAATACGATATGAAGCGTGGACCAATGTGATAGTTTTTCTTTGCTAGATTTTGTCCTGCTCGAATTATATTTAGCCCCCCCGATCTTTCAATCAAGGTAGGTGTATAAAACCAATGCTCTGCAAATTCATGTCCATATTCCCTCATTTATTTTTACATCCTTATCTAAAATTTAGTGTAGTTTTAAAAGGTCTAATTTTGATGATATTTTATCAAATGATTTAAAAACCAACAAACTGATAAACGAAACTCTTACAAAATGACATTTAATTATAAAAAAAATCATGTAAATTTATAAGTAATACAACGTTTGGCCAAACAATGTATTAACAATATGAAATCGCTTCACAAAAATATTAAGCGGTTTCATTTTAAGGGGTGTTTATTTTGGATTATTCAAATCTATTTTTCACTTTAGGATCCTGCGTGATCATAATGGTTATTATTTCCATTTCTACTTACTATATGGCAAGGGGAGAGTCAAGTAGTACAGAAGGCTATTTTCTTGCAGGTAGAGGTTTAACAGGAACTTTTATCGCAGGTTCTGTATTATTAACTAACTTATCAGCAGAACATCTAATTGGTCTAAATGGACAAGCATACCGCTCTAATTTATCAAACATGGCCTGGGAAGTTACAGCTCCTGTTGCCATTGTAATAATGGCTTTATTCTTATTGCCGAAGTATTTAGGAGGAGCCTTTACAACTTTACCAGAATTTTTAAGTAAGCGCTATGACAGTGGTGTCCAACAAATGACGGCTGTTTTATTTCTTCTAAGCTACATTTTTGTATTTATTCCATCAACATTGTATTCTGGCTCATTAGCTGTCTTAAAAATATTTAATGTTCCAGAATTGTTCAATATCTCCCATACTACATCAGTTTGGATTATTGTTTGGATTATTGGAATTATTGGTTCTTTACTAGCAGTATTAGGTGGAGCCAAAGCTGTAGCAATATCAGATACGATTTATGGAATAGGATTACTTATTGTTGGGATTCTTGTTCCCATTTTAGGTTTTATCGCGTTAGGAGAAGGTAATTTCATTGATGGAATGAAACATATTACAATAAATAATCCTGAAAAATTAAATGCAATTGGTTCATCAACAGATTCTGTTCCATTCGGGGCCATCTTTACTGGTTTGATTTTTGCAAATCTCTTTTATTTTGGAACCAATCAATATATTATTCAAAGATCGTTAGGAGCTAAGAATTTAAAAGAAGGACAAAAAGGAGTGCTTTTTGCAGGCTTTTTCAAATTAGCTATTCCTTTATTTATGATGATTCCTGGGACAATTGCTTTCCATTTATATGGAGAAAGCCTTGAGAATGTAGATATGGCCTACCCTTCAATTGTTGCTAATTTACTGCCTACTTATTTATCTGGTTTTTTCTTAGCTGTCCTACTTGGTGCTGTTTTCAGTACTTATAATTCTTTGTTAAATAGTGCTTCTACCATATTTGCACTGGATATTTATAAGGAAAAGATTAACAAACATGCATTAGATTCTCAAATGGTTTTCATTAGTAAAATATTTGGTGCTGTTATTAGTGTAATCGCTTTATTTATAACACCATTGTTATTAAATGCTCCGAATGGTATTTGGGATTTAATTAAAAAATTTGGTGGCTTCTTCAATATCCCAATAATAGCCATTGTATTAGTGGGATTGATATTTAAAAAAGTTCCTGCTTTGGCAGCGAAAGTCGTTATTATTTTTCATGTATCATTGTATTATTTGCTTGTATGGGGAACAGACCATCTATTTGGTATCAAACTTAATATTAATTTCATCTATGTATATGGGATTTTATTCTTTATCGAACTTTTCATGATGCTTATCATTAGTAGGTTTAAACCTATTAAGCAAGCTTATGTCTTTGAAAAGAATCACAAAGTTGAAATGATTCCTTGGAAATATTCTATTTTCACTTCAATTTGGTTGATTTCACTTGTCATTGTTACCTACATCGTGTTTTCACCAATAGGGTTAGCTTACTCTAACGGAATCGTCTCTCCACTATTTTTCCCTGTATTAATAATAGAAATTGTAATAACAGCTATCTTAAGTTGGCATTCAATCAATCGTTGGAATGAAAATTATTTTAAATTTATAGATAAAGTAGCGTAATTTTTAATTTAGCAAGGAGTGTAAGCGATGACAACAACGACTAAAAGTCCAAATATATTACTTATTACTAGTGATCAACAACACTGGGATACAATAGGTGCATTTAATAATGAAATTAGTACACCGAACTTAGATCGGTTAGTACATGAAGGAACAACTTTTAACAGAGCTTATTGTTCTAACCCTACGTGTACACCAAGTCGTGCATCGATCATTACTGGCATGCATCCAAGTCAACACGGAGCATGGACACTTGGAACGAAATTACTCGAGGATAGACATTGTGTTGGAGAAGACTTTCAACAAGCAGGTTACAAAACATCACTTATTGGTAAGGCACATTTTCAGCCTTTAAAATCAACAGAGGATTACCCTTCCCTTGAAGCCTATCCAACCCTTCAAAACTTAGACTTTTGGAGAGATTTTAACGGACCATTCTATGGTTTTGATCATGTTGAACTTGCCCGTAACCATACAAATGAAGCGCATGTAGGACAACATTATGCTCTTTGGATGGAAGAAAATGGCCTCGAAAATTGGCGGGATTACTTCCTTGCTCCAACTGGAAATATGGACCCAAGTATCACCTATAAATGGCCATTACCAGAGAAATATCATTACAATAATTGGATTGCTGAAAGAACGAACTCTTTACTTGAAGATTACAAACATAATGAAGATAACTTCTTCTTATGGGCAAGTTTCTTTGATCCACATCCTGAATACTTAGTACCAGAACCTTGGGATACAATGTATGATCCAGATAAATTGACTGTTCCTACAATGGTAACAGGAGAACATGATCAAAATCCACCACATTTCTCTAAAACACAGGAAGAAAACCCTGACTTTACCTATCTTGAAGAAAGTGGTTATGGAATACATGGATATCGATCCCATCAATACTATGAATATGGCTCAAAATCCAAGCTAACCGATTATGACAAGAAGAAAATAGTGTCAACTTACTACGGAATGATAAGTATGATGGACAAATATATTGGTAAGATTCTAGACAAGCTGGATCAATTAGGGCTTACAGAAAACACTATTGTCGTCTTTACAACTGACCATGGCCATTTTTTTGGGCAGCATGGATTGCAAGCTAAAGGGGGTTTTCATTATGAAGATTTAATCAAACTCCCATTCATTGTTCGTTATCCAAACAAAGTACCTGGAGGATGTGTAAGACCTGCAATGCAATCGCTGGTTGACCTTGCCCCAACATTTCTTTCCTTCTGCAATATACCTGTTCCAAGTACTATGACAGGTGTTGATCAGAAACTAGTATGGCTTGGTGAACAAGATCAGGCAAGAGATCATGTTATTTGTGAATTCCGTCATGAGGCCACAACCATTCATCAAAAGACCTATGTTGATGAACGTTATAAAATAACTGTTTACTATAATCAATCGTATGGGGAACTTTTTGACCTTCAAAATGACTCTTTAGAGTTAAAGAACTTATGGAACGATCCCACTTATTCTGATCTAAAGTCCACTTTATTGCTTAAATACATTTGGGCCGAACTAGGAAAGGAACCATTACCGATGCCAAGGGTATGGCACGCGTGATTTCTCTATAAAAATAGGTTGATCAAATAACAATAAACCATCGGTAGAATTTCTCTTTCTACCGTTTTTTTCACTCCTTCCGCGCTACAAATAAATTAATCATATATAAGAAACAAGATGAATGCCGTAAGCCTTAATTTAAGTGTTTGCGGCATTTTACATTTCTTTTATCCCTTAACTAATAATTACCAAACACTTGAAAAACCTTGATAAATTTGATTTTTCTTTTTAAAAGTAAATTATATATATGTAGTCGTTAGAAATAACGACTACATATATATAACGACTGCTGCTTAAATCCAAGTTCTGTAGTAATAGGATTGATCATAAGAACTTCTATAGGACTGCACCGAAAAAAGGTTCAAGATACTTACTGCCTGGGTAATGTAATATTCTTGGTATGGACAACTTACAAACCTCCTTTATGCCGCTATATCTGTCTAGTATTCAATACCTAATAAACAGATACATAGGTAGCTCACGATGATAACTAAAAAGACACAATTCCTTGTACAAGAATTGCGCCCGTTTGCTGAAGATCGCGTTAATAAAGGTATTCAGTAATTTAATTGTATGTTTTTGTATTACCTTTCAGATATTCAACAATTTCTTCTGGTGTTTTATTGTTTAAACCTAAATCAGTTAATTGTAAGGCATTTGCTCGTAAATCCTCTTTTCTAATTAAGGATGCCAAATCAATAAGTAAATTGGATGCAGGAGTTTCTACACCTAATTTTTCACCTAGCTTTACAAATGGATGTAACCCATAAGGAATATCTTCATAAATATACCGATAATTTATCGTTGCCGGTGCTTTACCAGTCTTATAAGCTGGATTGTTTTGAATGGCATCGTATATATTATCTTCATCCACATCATAGAATCTGTTAAGAAGTTCTGGACAAGTAGATAGATTTATATTTAATTTTTTACCGATTTCTAATCGTTCATTTTCAATTGCCTCAATTACATTTACAACAGACGGGGTTGCACCATCTGGGTAAAAGAAGAAATCTCCCTCTGATTCTATTCTGCCAGTATTTAATAACAATATAGGTACATGAAATTGAGGATTCAAGTTGTTTAAGGTAGTAGTTAGTACACTGTCCGTAGCAACTAATTGCGGATAAACTCCTTTTAGTCTTTCCTTTACGATTGAAGCGTCAGTTGCTGGGAGAGTGGCAAACTCTAAATTATCCTTTATCTTTCTGATACGAACATGCCCTGGTTCAATATAGCGGCAAGTATAAATAAGGGATTCCGTTTCAGCAACATAAACTTTTTTATTCATTCCGACTTCGTTAAATATATTTCTAAACTCAAGAGCTCCCCAATAGCCTGGGAATATCATGATAATCTGATTGTCTTTAAGATACGGTGCAATAGAACGAGCAACACTCTTATGTGCCGTTCCAGTAGTTGTCACCATTATTATCTCGGAGTTACTCATAGCAAACTCCAAATCAGTTGTTGCAGTTACAGAAGCAAATCCGTCAAGGACACCTTCGGCCTTAATGCCGCCATTTTCTTTTATTTTAGCAATTAATTCAGTTTGGATATCGTATAATACAACCTCATGATTTAAAAGGGTAAGATGTGCAGCCATGCTTTGGCCGCCATTTCCAGCTCCAATAATAGTAAATTTCATTTTTTCATCCCTCTATTTCGTTTATATTTTTTGATACCTTTTGCTCTAGGTTTCTTGGTTTAAAGAATAATTGAATTAACACTCCACCTACTATTAATCCCAAACCTATTGCATCCGTTATTATCCCAGGAATAATTAGTGTTAACGCGGCAGATATTAAGAAAATTCTGACTATAACATTCGCGCGTTTACCTATAAACCATCCTTCTACACCGCATGCTAATACAAATGCCCCAATTAATGCAGTTAATGTAGAAACAATAATTTGAGTAGGTGTACCTTGTAATAAAATAGCTGGTCCATAGACGAATACAAAAGGAATGATAAATGCTACAATTCCAATTTTCATAGATGTAAGTGCAACTTGCATTGGTTTCGCATCAGCTATACCTGCAGCTGCAAATGCTGCCAGTGCCACAGGAGGTGTAAATGCTGACAAACAAGCAAAATAGAATACAAACATGTGGGCCGCTAAAGGAGATACACCCATCTGAATTAATGCTGGGGCAACAACTGCGGCTGTTATTAAGTAGGCAGCGGTTGTAGGAAGTCCCATTCCTAATATAATCGTTGCACACATCGTCATTACTAAGGCCATTGCTAAATTATCTCCAGCTAATGACAGAATCAATGAAGCAAATTTTAGCCCAGCACCTGTTAAATTTAAAACCCCAATAACAAGCCCAGCAGTTGCACATGCCGCAATCATTCCAAGAGCAGATTGGGCACCGTCAACTAAACATCTAATAAGTTTTGAAAAGGTCATCCTTGTATGTTTCTTAACAAAAGATACAATAATTGTTGATGCAATTGCCCAAATTGCCGCTCTAATTGGGCTTGTGTTTAAAACGGTCATTGTAAAAATTAATACTAACAACGGAATAAATAAATGACCTTCTTTTATCAAGACATTCTTTATGTTAGGGAGTTCATTTTTAGGTAACCCTTTTAAGCCTAATTTGGCCGCCTGTAAATCTATCATAATTATGACTGTAAAAAAGTATAATAAAGCAGGAACAATGGAGGCATAAACAATATTAATATATGAAGTTCCCAGCAATTGGGCCATAATAAAAGCGGCTGATCCTAATATAGGAGGCATAATTTGGCCGCCAGTTGACGCTACCGCTTCCACCGCCCCTGCATAACGAGAAGGATAGCCTATTTTCTTCATCAACGGGATAGTAAAAACACCTGTTGAAACTACATTTGCCACTGAGTTTCCAGATACCGAGCCAAATAAAGCACTAGAGACAACCGCCGCCTTTGCTGGTCCTCCCCTTTTCCCACCAGTTACACCAATAGCAAAGTCTATAAAAAACTTACTTCCACCCGTCATTCCTAAAAAAGATCCAAATAGTATAAATAAGAATACAAAGGTGGCGGATGCACCGATTGGCACACTAAAGATTGCATCCATACTGTTTAAATAACTTAATATACGATCCCAGTCATATCCCCGGTGTCCTAGATCACCTGGAATATACTTTCCATAATGTGCATACAGGATAAAAATTAAAGCAAGTATTGGCAGAATTAATCCTGTCGTTCTTCTGGTAATTTCTAAAACCGTAACAATTAAAATGATGCTAACAACTAAGTCCAAAGGTGTTGGCGCAACACCTATTCTATAAACTAATTCATCCATCTCAATAATGAGGTATGACCCCGCAAATAAAACTAGCAATATTAATATATAATCAATAATGGTAGTTAATGAACTTTTATGCGCTGACTTCCTCATTGGGTAAATCATTAAAACCAAAATAGCCCCTAATCCTAAGTGGACTGTGTATAAAATCCATGGTGTGATTGGATAAAAGCCTAATACATATAAATGAAATACAGACATAAATACAGCTACTAAAGTAAATAATTTTAGTTGTATTCCACCAAGTACTTTCTTTGAGCCGGAATTCTCTTGAATCTCCAAATCAGCTATTTTATTTTCAGACATGGCGAACCTCCCAGTTAACAAATTCGTTCAAAATTACTTCTAAGCTATTAATCCTAATTGCATTTGCTAATAAAAACTTTCTTTGTTGATGTTGTCGTAGAATTTGGAGGTTTTTTTTGATTTAAATTTCACCTCCATAACTTGAAAATACGTATTATTTGTTTAAAAGCAGAAGATTAGATATAATTAAAATGAGGATTTCTAGGCAATTTTAGTTGCCTAGAAGTATCCCTTTTAAAATTTAAAAATCCTTATAACTTCTTTTTATAAAGAGTATCTACCTATTGTGCTTCAGGAGGCATAAGGTGATCAGGAATTTCAATTCCTACTTCCTTGTAATATTTAATTGCTCCTGGATGATACGGAATAGTACTATATTTAACGTTTTCAACTAATGTTTCTTTTGCACTTGGATCAACGGCTAATAGGTCTTCATGTTTTTCAAATGTTGTTTTTACAAGGTTATATACTAAATCCTCTGGCAATTCAGATGAACCAATTGCTATGTTCCAAAAGCCTGGCAATAAAATATCTTCTTCTTGGTGCTTATAAGTACCATTCGGAATAATCGCCTCAGACCAATAAGGGTACTTTTCTAGTGCCTTTTTCATTTCTTCTTCAGTTAAACCAATATGTTGAACCTCTTGTGTAGTTTCAAGATCAAGCATGAAAGGTCCTGGTAATCCTGTGACCGCAAAACCAGCGTCAATTGTTCCATCACGTAATCCGTCAACCGCAGTATTAGTTGGAATTGCACTAACCCTAGCCGGCTTTATTCCTAATACCTCCAAAAGTCCATTTCCTCCTTCAGCACTAGTACTTCCTGGACCCCCTGTACTAATATTATTACCATTGAGGTCACTAATACTTGTAATGCCATTATCTTTTAAGCTATACATATGCATAACACTTGCATACATCGGGAAAATTGAACGAATCTTTGTATGCTTTTGATCTGTCCATCCTTCACCATTATAGGCTTCACCACCAAGCCACGCTGTCACAAAGCCTAAATCCATATCTCCACTTTCAATTAATTGAATATTTGCAGTTGGACCTCCTGTAACTTCTACTGCAACATCGGTTCCAGGGACATTCTTCCCGATAATATCGGCCCAGCCGCCTCCCCATACATAGTAAGTACCACCTTGGCTAGAGGTACCTAGGAGAAGTTTATGTTCTTCTACCTTTTCTTCTTCGCTTGTATTGCTATTGTTATTGCTTGTGTTTGATTCGCTATCACTGCTTTCAGATGTGCCACTCTGAGAAGAACATCCTACAAGTGCAAGAGCTAAAATAGCCACTATAATAAATAGCATTGACAATGTGCTTTTCATTAAATTTCTCCCCCTATCAACCATTGTTAAGTCATTTTCCTGTTAACCTGTTAACCTGTAAATCTATTAATTCCAGCACTCCTCCTTTTCCATGGTCTAATTTCACGCTTGAACTTTTGACAATTGCTGCTTTTTATGATTAATAATACCTTGTTGCTCATTTAACCACTCTTTATCTAGTTTTAATGATTCATTTAATTTCTTTAACTGCTTTTTAACTTCCCGGGGTGCAGGGCCACCACTGGTATTTTTTAATTCAACATTTTGTATTGGGTCTAAAGCCTTTTGAATGCCTTCTTTTGTCAAAATAATTTGTCTGCCTATCACTAATTTTGAAATATCTTTAACAATCTCAGAATTTATCTTAGAAACTGGGATTTTTTTATCTATCATTTCTCTTACTAGGTATCCTACTATCTGATGGGCTTCTCTAAATGAGATATTTGCCTCACGAACAATTGTATTAGCAAGCTCAGTAACAGTTGAAAAGTTTTCTAATGTACGTAAAAACATTTTTTCTTCCTTAAACTTCAACGTCTTTACTGTTGCCGTCATAAGGTGAAGACTAGCTTCTACCTCAGAAAATGCATCCCAGAGATATTTAAAACTCTCAGTTGCATCCCTGCTATGACCATAAGAGGTATTCTTTAAACAACTTGTTGCTGAAACTAAGGCCCCAATGACATGTCCTGATTTTGCCTTGATATGTTCTAATGTAATTGGGTTTTTCTTTTGAGGCATGATGCTGCTGCAGGCTGCTACTGAGTCACCGACTTCTACAATGCCAAATTCATCTGTTGACCATATGTATAAATCATGGCTGAATCGGCTCAAGTTATTCATTAATATATTCATAAATGATAGCGCTTCCAATACATAGTCTCTTGAAGCTATACTATCAATTGAATTATCCATTGCGTTATTAAATCCTAGAAGATGAGAGGTCTCTTGACGGTCAATTTGAAAAGATGTTGATGCCATCGCACCGGCACCTAATGGGGAAATGTTGATCTGGTTGAAGGATTGTTCTAATCGTTTATTATCTCTTTCTAATGCTGAAAGTATTGCTGATAAATAGTGAGAAAGTGTAACTGGCTCTGCTGGTTGCATATGCGTATAGCCAGACATAACTGCATAGAGTGAGTTTTCAGCTATTTTTAGAATTTCTTCCCTAAGTCTAACTAGTTGCTCACTTATAATCAGGAGACTGTCCCGGCTGTTCATTCTTGCAAGGGTTGCATATAGATCATTTCTGCTTCTTCCGGTATGAAGTTGTCCACCAACTTCAACTCCGACTATTTTAATTAAAGCAGCTTCGATATTGAAATATAGCTCCTCTAATTTAGGGTCCAGCTCTAGGTTAGAAGCACCCTTTAGACTAATTTCTTCTAGGGCATCCATAATTTTTTGCCCATCTTCTCGAGTTACGATTCCTTTAGAAATTAACATTAATAAATGCCCCTTATTAATATCCATAATATTAGTAAAGGATCTCTTCTGCTCAGCCTCTAGGGCTGGCAAAATAAGATAATTAATAACTTCTTCTGAAAGATCTACCTTTAATCGCTCTCTCATGACAAAAATCACTCCTTTTGTTAGTTACGTAAGAAATAATTTAATTTCAGAAGAGATAGACAACTCATTCTGAACTAAATAGCAACTTGCATCTGTCTCCTCTAAAAATACTGGTACTTAACATAACAGGGGTTCCCTGCGGTGTCATTAATAGCTTTGTTATTTTTAGAGCCGGTTGATTTTGCTCAACTTCTAATACCTTAGCCTCGTAAGAATCCAATAGTACAGGCTCAATATAGTTTTTATATCTTGTCATTTTAATCCCATACTTCTTTGTTATAAGGTCATTGAGTTTTCCATCAAGATTATTTTCAAGTAAGTCAGGAACAAGTCTTACAGGAACATAAGATTTTTCTATTGCAGCGGGCTCTTCATTAAAAAACCTTAAACGAATGATTTCATATACATTTTCATGATCTTTTAAATTAAGCACTTTAAATTTACCAGATGTACCTTCTATAGCCTTTATACTAATTGGAGTATGTTTTGTTCCTAGTTCTTCTGGATAAGAGAAGTTAATAAAGTTTCCCTCAAATTTGGGCTTAGAAACAAAGGTACCAACCCCTTTTTTCCTTGTTAAAATACCTTCATTAACCAATTCCAGAATAGCTTGTCGCATCGTTGATCTACTGACCATAAAATTCTTTGCTAAATCTACCTCATTCGGTATCTTATCGCCACTTTTCCAATCACCATTATCAATTTTCTCTCTTATAAACTCCTTTATTTGGTAATATAGTGGGATTCCACTTTCTTCGTTAATTAACGCCTTCATCTTAATTCCTCTTTATTCAAATTTTGTTTTCTAGCTCTCCGTTTATTTTCTTTTTAACATACCTAAACTCGCTGTTATTATTTTTTGAATAAATAGAAGTGACTAATTAGTCTTATATCTAAATACCTCCATAATTTTTTTGTATGTACGTATGTTCATATGTCTGTACATATTGATATTATAAATTATGATTTTTCTGAAATCAATAAAAATTTTAATTATTTTGATTATTTACCTATTTTTTTTAATACAAGTATCAGAATCTCTTAATTTCAATTTTAATCAAAAGGTCGAATCAAGGAAAAAAGCCTTGCAAAGTAAAAGTTTGCAAGGCTTTTTTCTAAAATACAGGAAATAATTTACTTATCCTGGTACATGACGTATTTTATCATTCTCTAAACTTTTAGTATCAAATAATCTTGTAATGGAAAATTGATCAATTGAGATAGAATTAGGTTTTTGCTGAACAATATCAGAAATAACTTGACCAATCCCTGGTGAAAGGGTAAATCCATGTCCACTAAATCCTGCTGCTATTAGATATCCTTCAACCTCAGGAATAAGTCCTAATATTGAAATATCGTCTACACAGTGGGCCTCAACCCCATGATACGTGAAGTCTACCAGGTAATTCTCCGCATCCGGTATTATGGACAATACAATGTTACGTTGCTCATATAGGCTTTCCTGATTGAAAACACCTGTATATGGATCCGATCCTGGCTTAGCAGAATAACCTCCTCCAGCTCTTTATACCAAACATTAGGTTACTCTCTTCCACAAATTAAGCCTTATTGTCATCAGATGTCTGCAACATTTGCAGAACCTCTTCAAGGTTTCCATTAGTATCAGTCTCAGTGTTATTAAAAGTAACAGAATAAACTTGGTCTTTGTCATAATTTATATCAATTGATGCTTTTATATCATCATTAACAGGTACTTTTTTTACAATTGAATCCTTTGGGCTTACTGGAATTAAAGCACTTTCTTCATCAGTTAAACTATTGAAAGCTACCATATTTCTACTCCTACAGCACCTGTACGTGTAAATCAGTTTAATGCAGGAAATTTAGTGAGCCCTTTCGGATTGACTTTTTTCGTTATTAGGCTAGAGAGTTCTGTTACAACAAAATCCTAAAGTAAACAAATGGAAGCCATGACTAGGTATTACCCCTAGTAGAGGAGGTACGCCTTTTTTGTTTGGCTTCCTCTAGGATAAATAAGGTTCTTAATCTATACCTTTCTTCTACATAGAGGAAGGGTGTAGATGTTATACAAATCTAGTTAACATAATCACGCTTATAGAATCGAGTAGAGGGAAAATAAACTAGTTTATTTTCGCCCCTCTCACAACACCGTACGTACGGATCGCGTATACGGCGTTTCAATTTATATTACAGTGTGTACTTTTAGATAATGTTCTAAAGCAGAAGGTATTCCCCTCTGCTTTAGTCTTTTGTTTGAGATTGCTCTTTGAACAACTTTCGATAATCCTATATATCGGTAACCTTTTCGGCAGTAGGTTAATCCTTTCGCTTCTTCCTCCGGAATCCCTAGTTGAATTAGCGATTTGATTTGTTTCTTCGGTACCTTCCATTGCTTCCAGATGATTACCCTAATTCTTGAGCGTAGCTTCTTATCTATTCGTTTCGTCGCTTCTTTCATATTTGCGATTCTGAAGTAGTTTACCCATCCGACTATGACTTGTTTCAGTTTCAATATTCGGTAGTCTAACGGAACACTCCAGTTTCGCTTGGTCAATTGTCGAAGCTTCCTTTGAAATTTCTGAACTGAGATTGGGTGAGGTCTCACTTGATATCTCTTGTTTTTAGAATCATAATAATACCCAAATCCTAAGAATTTTAACTGTTTTGGGCGAGAGACTTTACTCTTTTCGACATTTACTATTAATCCTAATTTCTTTTCTATAAATCTCACGATTGATTCCATCACTCTGTTCGCTGCTTTCTCACTCTTCACAAAGATAAGGGCGTCATCAGCATATCTCACGAATTGGAGTCCTCTACTTTCTAGTTCCTTATCGAGTTCGTTCAACATAATATTACTTAACAGGGGGCTGAGGTTGCCTCCTTGCGGAGTACCAACTGGTGTATCTTCATATTTCCCATTCACCATAACCCCACTGACTAAGTACTTTCTTATTAGCGAAATGAGATCTCCATCATCTATTGTGTTGGATATGATTCGCATGAGTTTATCGTGGTGGACTGTAT
>NZ_JBHLVO010000047.1:0-21281 GCF_042433335.1 Metabacillus herbersteinensis | reverse complement strand
AGCAGTACGCCATCTGGAGGCTGCCCTTTGTACTCTGACAATACCAATGACTTCAATATCAAAACCATTCTCCTCGAAAATCTGCCTTGGCCACTTTTCATTTTCAGCTATGAAAATTCTCTTAAATTCGTCTGTATATGTAACACCCTTTGAACTTACAGATTTAACATATGGATTATTAGATAGTATTTCTATTTCTTTCTCAGTAAAGTGTTTTTTTGGCATGTAATTGTTCTCCGATTCTCCTGTTTTTTTCATTATACAAAAAGTACCCTATAGGGCAGACCTTTTTTTAGTGTCTACTCTATAGGGTACAGTTTAAAATAGCTACTTACCTTTAATTCATCTTAAATGAGAGTGCATTACTTAATAATTGAGATATTCCTTTTGTTACTAACTATGTATAGTGCAATTGTGAAGAATAAGAGAACTGTCGTACTAATTAAAAGAAATAGAGATAAAGACATTTCATCTCCTCCAAAAAAATAAGTTTGTACAATTATATGTGTACAAACTCAGGGATAGACTTATCTCTTTTTTCTCCTAACAAAGATAACCATACCTAATACGAAGATCACTGGAATTATCATAAAGATACAAATCCCTATAAAGGATTCTAAATAATGATGTAATGAATTAGGTGAATGAAAAACAGAGCTTGTTATCGTAAGACAGCCTAAACCAAGCAGTATAAAAACAATTGGTATAATATTTATAAACTTATTCATTCGTAGTCACCTAATTCCCCAATAGATCGTAAACGTATAATAAAAGTCGTTCCTTGCCCTACTGTACTTTCTACCTCAATTTTTCCGTTAAGTAGCTCCACTAAATTTTTAACAATCGCTAGGCCTAGACCTGTTCCACCTTCTGCCCTTGTCCTTGACTTTTCAACCCGGTAAAACCTCTCAAAAATATAAGGTAAATCCTCAGTGGGAATACCCACACCATTGTCTACTATTATAATGTCTACCTGCTTCTTTCGAGTTGTAACCTTGATGGTTATCAGACCGCTTTCGGGACTGTATCGTATTGAATTTTCAATGAGATTAATCAATACTTGTTCAAGCCTTCGACCATCAGTTCTTAACATTGGCACATTGTACAGAATATCAACTTTAATTGTAATGCTTTTTTCCTTCGCTTTTAAATTCACCTTATCCACCGAAGCTAATACAATTTCCGGGATATCTATCAACTCTACTTTTAAATCTAATTTCCCTTCTTCTATTTTTGCCAACTCAAATAAATCATCAATTAAAGAGGTGAGCCTTGTTGATTCATCATTAATGATGTCCAGATACTTATTCTTTTCCTCTTCATTTTGATAAAGTTTTTTGCGCAATACCTGAGCATAGCCCTTCACGTATGAAATCGGCGTTCTTAATTCATGTGAAATATTTGCAAAAAATTCTCTTCGGTTTGTCCGATACTCCTCTAACTCATATCCTAATTCTGTTATTGCTTTTGCTAAATTCCCTATTTCATCTTTAGAATTATGGAGGAGTTTCGTTTGAAGTTTCCCATTTGCAATTTCCCTTGTCGCTAGTTCCATTCGCAAAAGAGGTGAAGAAAGTTTTCTTGAAATAAAAAAAGTAAACCCCACTGCAATAAGTAAGGAACCGATTACCGAAACGACAAGCCAGTTACGTATTTGCTCAATTGAACTCTGAATACTTTCCAAATTTGATACCACTACCAAGCCACCATTCACTTGGTTATTAATGACAATGGGTTCACCCGAAAGCAAGTATCTTTGTTCCGTTTCAGAGTCTAGATATTCCATACTCAAATGTTTATTTTTTAAAATAGGAGAAGATATTTTCTCTTCTACATGAAGATTTTCCTTAAAATTCAATAGACCGGTACTATTTAATATTTGTCCTGATTTATTAAACACAAATAGATCAACATTATTTAATTCTGATATCATACTGAACATATGATAAGAATCTTTATCCTCAATATTTGTTATTGATTCAGAGTACTTTGTAGCGAAATGGTCAATTTGCTCTTGCTTTTGATTATAATAAAAACCGGTGAAGAGCTGGTCAATTGTATAAACTAGAGGGAAAAGAATCACTAAAAACAAAATGATTATGGTACCACCTAGCTTTACTGTAATGCTGTTAACTTTCATAAGAATCATCCGGTAATTTAAACTTATATCCGACTCCCCAAACTGTTTCAATTGGAAGATAGTTAAACCCTTTTTCTTTAACTTTTACCCTTATATTTTTTATATGTGTATCAACCGTTCTAGCATCTCTTGAATCGTTAAATCCCCATAGAATATCGAGAAGAACTTCCCTGGTAAAGACACGTTTAGGATTAGACGCGATTGTATACAGCAATTCAAATTCCTTCGGTGTAAATTCTAAAGTCTCACTGTCTATTAACACCTTCCTGCTCTCTATTTCAATGATCAACTTTCCTGAACCGAATGAAAGGATCTTTTCTTTTTGATCTGTATTTAAATCCACTCTCCTCAGAAGCGCTTTTACCCTTGCTAGCAATTCTTCAGGTTCAAATGGCTTAATTAAATAATCATCAGCACCTACTTCAAGACCTTGCACTTTGTCTTTCAACTCATTTCTAGCTGTTAACATAAGAATAGGCGTTGATTTCATTCCCCTAATTTCTTTGCAAACTTCCCAACCAGTCATTTGTGGAAGCATAATATCAAGTAAAATGAGATCAAAGTCTGATGTTTTAACAAGACGAAGTGCTTCTATGCCATCCACTGCTTCTGTAATCTCATAGTCATTTGAAAGATAGATTTTTAATAGATTCCTCATGTTCCACTCATCATCTACAATCAATATTTTTCGTTTCATACAAGTTCTCCTTCTTCGCTTCATTCTAGTATCCATAAAACGAACGAATAAAGGTCTCCTATATGGAGACCTTTTTCATGGGCACCCTAGGATATAACGGGCATGTTTATTATATAACGAATTATTGAAGAAATTGTGTAGATGAAAGTTTTAAAAGCTATTCACCCTTTACTGCTTTTCCTTTCTCCACAATTAAATTCCAACTCTCTCCAAGATCTTGAGTAAGATAGATATTATTTTCACTGGTTGTAAACGAAAAAGTGTTTACATCACTAGGATTTGCAGCAAGATAAGAGATATACTCATCACTCTCCATCTTTGGAACCTTAATGTCTACTACAGACAAAGAATCTAGATTAATAAGAGAAAGTTTCACCTTATCTTTCATAGAAGCAGCCATTACTTGTTCATCGAACGTGTAAGAAAGGGCAGATACTGATTCTCCTTCAAGAGCTTGTTCAAAATTGTCTCCATTATTTAAGGATATGAACACTCCCTCATTTGTTCCCATTGCTACCATGTTCTCATTATCAGGGTGCACAGCAAGAGTCGTAGCTTGTCCTGTAAGGTTCTCTACTTTACTTTGCTTCCAGTTTTCCGTATTGTCTAGTGAGTAGAAAAGTCCAGGATTACTCATTATAGAATTCGGCTCTGAATTGATCACATAAATAGAACTAGAGTGATATCCTGCTGACATTCCATGAAAATCAACTTCCCCATACAAAGCAAGAGGCTCGATCTTTGAACCAGTGTCATCACTCTTAATAATGCCGAATGGATTTTTCAAGTCACTGCTCGGAGAAGGATGCCCACTGCTATAGAAGCCATCACTCGTCATTGAAAATCCCATATAGTCATGTGGTTCATTTTTAGATTTTTCCCAAGCATCATTTTCATAGATCCTTAATCCATCATGAGCTGGAACTAACAACTTTTCGCCATCTCCAGTGAAGCCCAATCCATGAATATGTTCAAATGTTACATTACCAGCTTTATTTACGCTATTAATAATGAACATACTTGCACCTATTATTAGAACACTTAACGAGATGGCGATGATAATTATTCGGCTATTCTTTTTACTTTTCACTTCAATTCCTCACTTTTCTCTGCTTTCAATGATTTCCTTCTATATATGATAAGAGTAAATGCAATGAGTATCAAGGCAATGGAAACTAACTGTGATACTCTTAAAATGTCAAAAAGCATCAAACTATCTGTTCTCATTCCTTCTATTAAAAATCTTCCAACTGAATAGAGTATTAAATAACTAAAGAAAAGCTTAAAGTCGTGCAGAAAGTATGGAAATTGGCAAAGCAATTAATAAAAGATCAACCAATGTTTCCTTCGGCAATCCTTGTCTTACACATTCCTTTGTAGCTAGCCATAAACCAAGCAAAACGCCTGTCATTATGATAATTCCATACCAATAAACGGTTATTGGTCCTAATTGAAATGCTACACTATTAATTGTTTCAAACTCAGTCATATTAAGACTCCTCTATCGTTAGTATCTAATTAGAAATTATAGATAGTAACTATGAATTTTCTGAGGAGATGATTATTTTTCTAATATTAATTATATGATCTTACAGATAAACAACTGTATCTAGTACACCTAGAATTATAAGAAAAACACCTGCAACTCTCTGCACGATTAAGCCAACTTTTCTACTTTTTTTCATTATTTTTTTATCAATTTCTAAAAACCAAATAATAAACATGATAAATAAAATGGGAATTGTTGTACCAATTGTAAATATACTTGGTAAAATGAAGCCATATGGCTCCGAAAGTGTAAGAGGTATTAATGTGACAAAGAATAAAACAAACATTGTTGGACAGAACCCTAAAGAAAAGCTTACTCCCATCAGAAAAGAGCCTAGTTTCCCTTTGAAAAACTTAGAAGGAATTTTGCCAAGTGAAAAATCTCCTTTTATTTTTATAATATTTAATAGAAACACTCCGACGATGATCAATAATGGACCTATTAACCTTCTAGACCAAGGGAAAATCACTGTGAGCTTCTGTTCAATTCCACTCCCTACTAACCATACAATAAATCCCAATAAACTAAAAACAACAATTTTCCCTAGCATAAAAAGAAAGATGTGTTGCCAAGAAACTCCTCTTCTCATTGAGTTATTCCCATAAATCATTAAGGCGCTCCCATTAGCTGTAAGCTGACATGGTGCTAATGCACCCACTAATCCAAGTACTAATGCTGCAATCAGTGATATGCTTTCTATTTCATAATAGATATTTAAAAATGGTTGCATGAGAATATTACTAAATTGACTAAAAAGCTCATACATATTTTGTATCCGCCCCTACTTATATTCATTTATTTTGAAGTATAGTATAAAGTAAAAGTTTGTAGATAATATGAAAAACAAGAAAAAAGTTCACAGCTGTGAACTTTAATACTCTGTAATAATGATTGGTGTACCGATTGTCACATCAATCCCTTGAGTTCCACTCTCTCTAAGTCCAATTTGAAGATTCATTGATTTAGATTCATCAAGCTTTAATTTTGTATCCCATTTTTCTGATAAAACCGAAATTGAGTTAAATCCAACCTCGTTTAAACCCTCTACTTTTTCAGCGTCAAAATCAATAAGTAACTTTTCTCTTAAGTCGTCCAATTTAGCCTCATTTAATGATTTACCTTTTACCGTTATATATTGATTATTTTGCTCATATTCAAATGGGACACCTTCTAGTTCAGTTTCTAATGCAAGATCTATCTCATTGCCGATTACTTCGTATGTGTAAGTTACTTTATAGCCTTTTTGATGAGGAGTTACATAGATTCTCACTTTTTCTTTAATCTTATTATGTCGATTAGTGTTACCTTCAATCGTTGTATGGTGTCCATCATTTTCTTCGGTCCATATAAAACTTGGCTTGCGTTTTTTCATTTCTTTTAAACCTGATTTAATAGCTTCTAAACTCATTTCAACTTTTTCCTGTTTAACGTACACTTTAAATTCATGAATGTTTATATTGTTAGATTTCGAAATCTCCTGAAGATCTTGTAATTGAGAGAAGTCTGCTTCTTGATGCATTCCTTTTACACTACTGAATCCAATACTGATTACAAAAACCAAGATTAATAGTCTCATTATTTATCACCCCAATAGCAGTATGAACAATCTATTATGGGTTTATACAATCTATACGAGTAATATGAGAATCTATCTATTAATCTGTTATAGAACCACTCTGTTAAATGTTCCTAACTTGTCTAAAGAACAATCCAAACAGTCCCACAGCAATTGTTATTGAAATAAACACAAGAGTTGAAACATGTTTCTCCAATTCAACGTTATTTTCCTTTTCAATAGTTGGTAAATCAGCTATCTCTTGCTTTTTTTGATCTATTACCTTCTCTAATTGTATGGATGCTATCGCATTATTATTTTGATTGGATGTCTTTTAAGAGATGTTGCAAATTCATATGACAGCTAAACTCCTCACTTCCTGTTATGTCCTAAGTTATTCTAAATGGAAATTGTGAAGAAAATGTGGAGACTCGAGGGGTGTAATATGAGTTATACATTTTTAAACTTGTTGTCATAAAAAAGTAAATCTTTTGCACATCGAAAACGATACTGTACATTTAACAACTCCTTATTGTTCAATTATCAAGATTATAATTACTCACTCTTTTAACTTAAAGATATAATTTCTGAAACTATTAAAAGTAGCCAAACTCTTGATACATAGAGGTTTGGCTCTTGTTTGTTTTAATTCTCCTGTATATTTTTAGTTTTCAAATTTATTTAGCTGATAGTTCGCTTTCTGTCACCCATTTATGATTTGTCACTTTTTCTCCGCCAGTTGTTGGAGTGTAATCAATCATATATACGGTTGTTTGTTCGGCTGAATCTATTTCAGCCGTTGCACCGTCCATTCCTGTCATATGTGATGCATTCAAGGTAACTTCTGCTCCAGGTTTTAACGTTTCTTCACCAGCATCTTCTATTTCCTCTTGAATCACCCATTTATGATTTTCTACTCTTTCTCCACCTGTTGTTGGAGTATAAGAAACGGCATAAGCAGTCGTATCGTAAGCACCTACAATTGTTGCCTCAGCACCCTTCATACCTTCCATGTGATCTGTTTCTAGAATTGCTTGACTTCCAACTTCATAGGTCGGATTTTCAGCTTCTTTTAAACCGGCAGGGACTTCTCCTGAACTTGAATGATCCATACCTTCATGAGAACCGGAATCCATATCCGTGTTTTCATCATCTTCTTTAGGACTCATGTCCTCATTACCACCTGCACACGCAGCTAAAGTTAACATGGAGATTAGTAAAAGTAATCCTATCATCAGTTTTTTGCTTTTCATAGTTTACACTCCTTGATATAGTTTAATTAGAGGTTGCTCTGCAGTGATCTCAGATTCCTTCTTTACTTCATCAATTACTACGACTAGAGAAAATAATCATCTATATTTTTTACTCATACTTAGCTCCTCCTTAATTTGTTTTCTCCCAAAGTGTACCAAATTAGTTTGCAGATTCTGTGCATTGTGATTTTCTACTATAGGTTTTTATATGTAATCCTCTTAAGTGAGGACTGCACAGTAACTAGTTTGAAACTACCTTCCATTTGTATCCAAATCCCCTTACTGTTACTAAATAGTCATCCACAGGGAAATCAGCTTGTCTCAATTTCTCCCGCAAATTTCTTATATGCGAATCAACTGTTCGAGTATCTGTATATTTATATTCCCACATTTGAGAAATTAAATCTTCTCTAGTAAACACTTGATTGTGATTACTTAGAAAGTAAACGATAAGTGAATATTCTTTTCTAGTCATTTCGATTAACTTGTCGTCGTACCTTACTTCATATGTATTCCGATCTACTACCAGCCCTTTAAAAAAGAGTTTACCTGTAATTCTCAAATCTTCTCTTCTTAAAATAGCTTTTATCTTTACCAAAAATAGATCTTCATCAATAGGTTTAAAAATAATATCATCTGATCCATAAGTATAAGCTTTTATGATCATTTCCTTATCTATCTCATCTGTTAGACAAATAATTGGAACGTTGGAAAAATCTCTAACTTTTTTGGCAGTTTCAAACCACCTATCAGTGATTTGGTCTAGATCCAAGATAATTAAATCGATGAACTCATTTTGAATAACTTTAATTGATTCTTCTGAATGCTTTTTAATCGTGTAAAACCCATGTTTAGCTAACAAGAAGCCCAGTGAATTGACCTTTTCACATTTGTCATCTATTAATAAAACTGACTGCAAACGATTACCTCCACCATTTGAAAATTTATAACTTTATTTAATTCTGCAGAATAATTGTGCAGAATTCATGAAGTTTTAGTAGAAACGTTTTATAAAATCCTCATTGGGAAGTATACAAACGTAATAAACTTTTACGAGGAGGTATTATAGTGGAGAAAAACTTTCATGAATGTATTAAGGTTTGTTTGGAGTGTTTAGAGGCATGCAATCGTTGTTATGACAACTGTTTATCTGAAGAAGATGTGAATATGATGAAAGAGTGTATCCGACTAGATCGCGAATGTGCTGAAATTTGTGCATATGCAGCAGGGGCAATGCAAAGAAACAGTCCATTTGCTTCGCAAATCTGCAAGTTATGCGCTGGGATTTGCGAAGCATGCGGAAATGAGTGCCAAAAACATGATCATGAGCATTGTAAAGCTTGTGCTGAAGCATGTTTCAAATGTGCCGAAGTATGTCGTCAAATGGCATCTTAATAATAAGGTTACTTACTTAAAGATTCTTATCAGGTAGGACAGTATCCAAATTAACACTTTGTCTTAAACCTCCTCTTAGTGCCCACAGAGAAATGCATTTTCTTTGTGGGTTTTTAAGCTTGTTTGATTTCTCTTTAATTTACTTTCTTTTTCTTCTGTTACATAGAAATTATGCATCATTAGCGAGCAAAAATTAATGGTTGATTACTTTTTTTTATAGTGAGCAATGATATATTACTAAAGTGGAATTTTATAGACCTTAGGAGGAATCTCATGCGAAAAATAAATGTACTTACTATCTTAATTGTTATTTTGAGTTTAAATAGCGCTTGTACAAATCTGACAAAAGACAATACTCAAGAAGAACAGGAAGAGAAAGTAGAAGAATTCTCAACAGAACCAACCGATTTTAATCCCCATGCTACTGAAGGACTTTTAACAAGAAATACAAAGAATGTCACTAGATTAAATTCTTCTGATAAAACAGAATTTGCTGTCCTTGTTTCCCAAACAGTCTGGGCAGCAACTCATAAAGAGAATCAGCCTAGAACCGTTATTTTAACTGTAGTAGAAGATTGGCAGATATCAATGGCAAGTGCAAAGCTCATTCAACATCCTAATAATGGACCTATATTGTTTATTGAAAAAGATCATATTCCTGATTTGACGTTAAAGGAAATTAAACGATTAAACCCCATAGGGAATGCAGATGGTACACAAGTCATGATAATGGGAGATGTGAGTGCCTCTATTTACACAGAACTAGAGGATTATCAGGTTGAAGGAATAAATTCGTCAAATCCAGCAGAATTTGCTTTACTAGTAGATGATAAATACGCTGAATCTTCAAACGGTGTGTATCCTAATAACGTGATAATTGTCTCGCAAGAAGAAGAAGCAAAATTATATTCGTTACCTGCAATAAATTGGATCTCTAATATGCCTGAACCCATTCTGTTTGTCTCCAAAGATAATATTCCATTGGAAACAAAAACAGCTTTAGAGAATCGGAATTCAAAAGCTAATATTTATATATTGGGACCAGAGAATATCATACCAACTGATGTTGAAGAACAATTAAAAGAGTATGGAAGTGTTAAGCGAATAAGTGGTTCAGACCCTATTTCAAATTCAATTTCCTTTGCTAAGTATAAGGATGAAAAGATTATGGTTGGCTGGGGTGCGGCTAATCCTGGATTAGATCTCTCTTTTGTTTCAACCAAAACACCTGAATTGGCAAAAGGAGCAGCGTCTTTAGGTAAACAAACCCCGATGATTTTCCTCGAAGATGGAGAACTAAATGAGGATATTTATACTTTTCTAGCTGAAGTAAAACCAGTGTATACAAAGGAAACAACCGATATTGCATCTAACCATGCTTTTATCAATGGAACAGATGAGGTCATTCCATTTAAATCGCAAGGTATTATTGACGAAAAACTAGCAATTGTTTTTGATAATGAACAACAGGAGATTATCTCTGCTGAAGAAAAAGATGATGGACATGGACATTAGATCTCTATTTACTGTCATCAAATCTACCATGATAAACAGGGTTATTAATCATTTTTTTACGTTTATAAATAAACAAAATGAAAGAATGAGTGGCCTTCGCATCGTTCAATTTTAAGGACGATATAATTTTACTTAATAAGCAACAACTGTTCCTTCACATGTATAGAATTTAAAGCGGGCACAGACAACTCACTTATCTGTGCCCACTTTAGAGGATATTATTTATATTTTTTCAAACACCTAATTAGATTCTGTATCTGATTTAATTAATTAGTAATCAAACTCTTAAATAATTTTCAACTCAAATTCCTTCTGCATCCTTCCAATACGAATCGCTAAACACCTTAGCAAATGCCTCGATTGAATTATATAACTCAGGTAATTCGTTATCTACTCCACCGAATTCTAGTAAGAGTGCCCTGTCTGTTAGATCTTGATTGTACACTCCATTCCCTTGGCTTTTACCTTTGACAAACACCCCTCTACTAATCCCCGGAAATTTCGCTTCCAACTTTGCATTTATTTCTTTTGCTAGCTGTAGGTTTTGTTCATAGTTACTATGTTCTTTGCCTACAATAAAAAACAATCTTGCATACGGTTTCCCGCCTATTGTCGTTGTAGTAATCTTTTTTGGTTGTGAATCTCTGTGAATATCGATCAAGAAATTCAACTCATTGTTGCCTGCGATAGCCTCTTGAACACGTTCTCTTGAATATTTGTAAGAATGGTTATAGTTCCATTTTCTTTCTTGCAGACCCTCCGTTACATTTGTTGTATCATGTTCAGCCCCAATGCCTCTTTTGCTGAGCTCTTCCGATAATTTACTACCTACAGCAAGTACATTCACCTTCTCATTAGAGCTATTAGCTTCATCAGGATTCTCAACATTCTTTAGTAATGGGGCAAATGCCTCCCAACTATGCGAATGATAAATATAGACATTTTTCTTCCCCTCAGCTGTTTTAGGAGGTGCATCTTTGACTTTAGAGCCCATATTTGCTTTTTTTTCAAATTCGGCTAAATTTTCTTCTGCAACCTCTCGTTCCTTAAGTAATACCTCTAATGGAGGTGAAGACTCCATGGGTAGATTTGTATAGTTTGTCCCTTCTCCAGCTACTACGATTTCGGTATCATATATTGAAAATCCAGGTATCTCCCTTCCCAAAAGGGATCGAACATCTCCCAGCTTAATATTGGTAGCAAGATTAAAAGCTACTTCATTTATTGAGAACTCTTGCTTCTCATTTTCACCATAAAAATAGTGATTTTCAGAACCTATGAAATGAATAAAAACGTCAGTTACTTCTATATTTTCTATAAACTCACTTAAAGTAGAATTAGAGAATTTAAAAGATGAAAAAATAATAATAGTAGCTAGTATAAATACCCAAGTGATACATAGCAAAACAACATTTATATATTTGAATGATTCTATTACACTCTTTTTCTTAGACATATCATTCCCTCCCACTACTATCTATATGAAATCAGATGCTTTTTAGAAGTGAAGCATCATCAAATTAATAGTAAAAAACTCTATCCAATTGATATTGGATAGAGTCTTTTCTATTGACTTAAGTTAGAGGATAATAGTTTGATTTCCACCAAATTGATTTTCTTGCTAGATTTCTCTACCGGTTTCACCGTGCCAATAATATTCACTAATCATATCCGCTAAAATACGTACTGTTCGGTTTATTTCTTCTATATTGTTATCTACTCCACCTATTTCAACAATTACAGAGTTTGGAGATAAATCTTGGTTATAAACACCATTCCCTTGGTTATTATCTTTTTCGAGTACACCTTTTGATAAACCATGATAATTTTTCTCTAATAAGGTATTTATTGCTTCGGAAAATCTCTTATTCTTCTTATAGTCTCTATGACCAGTACCAACTACAAAGAGCAATTTGGCATGGCTTTCACCATTAATTGAAATGGTAGTTGCTTCTCTTCTTAAAGAGTCTCGATGAATATCTAAGAGAATTTCTAAATTCTTATTTTCTTCCATTGCTGACATCGCAATCTCTCGAGATACATAATACGAGTTATTATAGGTTAATCCTCTGTCGCTAAGTATTTGGACAACATCAGTAGAGTCGGACTGAGTACCAATTCCTCTTTGTTGTAATGAATTTTCTAGCATTTGACCTACCAATGTAATATTTACCTCCGAATGAAAAGCAGCTTCAGGATCTTCTTTTCCTAGGTAGGGAAGAAATGATTCTCTGCTATGTGAGTGGTAAACATAGACAACTTCTTTTCCAAATGTAGAATGAATCGGTTCATCTAACTGTTCTGTTAGTGACTCCAGTTTTCGAGACATCCCTTCCAAATCTTTTATTGAAACCTCATTTTCCTTTAGTAACATATCCATCGAAGGAGAAAGTTCAACATGAGAGGTTTTGATTCTATCTCTTTTATAATCAGTTAAACTATGATCATTTTCATCAGGTTCTGTTTCCTTTAATACCTCTTCATGTATTGGTTTACGATTTAATAAAATATTTTCCACAACTGAAAAAGCTTGATTAAATTGAGCATTCCCACTAATTTTCTCCTCATATTGAGACACAGAAGCTAAAACAAAAATAGATAATGTACATAAGAGAAATAAAATGATAGATAAAATAAGCAGTATTGCTATTATGGGTTTATTCTTTAACTTTTCAGGTATTTTTTTCATTTTAGTTCCTACCTTTTAAAAGGAGCAGTTTATTAGATAATAAGTTAGTTCTTTTTTATTATGTTTGCTCCTACCTAACCCTCTTATCGGTAGAATCTTGTTTTTTTAAACTATTATGAAAGAAACAAGAACAAAATGTAACAAAACTTAGAGGGAGATTCCTCCAAATATATGTAAAGAGAAACCTCTCGAAAAAAGACGCATTTCTTTTAATAGAAATGCACCTGTTTTCGAAAAAAAATTATATTACAAAATTAAGAAAGAAGAAAATACTACTTAATTTCCCCAAAAAATATACAGAAGTGATTAAAGTAATTTTATATATCTTAAACTGCTTTTACTTTAGTATTAATACGAATGAAATTATCTTCTATTTTCCAAGAAGAGATATATTCTAATTCATCCAATTTCTTAATTAGTAATACCAAAAGATTTATTAATAAATTTAATTAATTATCTAACTGATACTTTGCCCAAAGTATATTGAAGCATATCATTGCCAAAGAGGCAAAATTATGGTTCAAGTCACAAGACAAAATAAAAACCACCAATTATGTATTGGTGGAGACGGTGGGACGTGCTATTCCATGCTTTCGTCATGGCACTGACTATATCTTAGACCTAATGTCTTAGGCCCCTCGGCGTATTATACGAAAATTAGATTTACCTAAAACTTCAGGCAGATTTTCGTATCCTAGTACTACCATATCATGGCAGCCTATAAGTCGATACACGGCTGTTGAATTACTTCACATACCGCTCGGCATTGTCTTATCACTTATTTGTGACTTAGATTTCACCGATAAAGCCGAATTTTCACTTATGTGTTACCACATAAGGCGACTAATTACTAATCGAACCCACGTCCAGAAACATCGCCACTTAAGCGTCTACGAGCGTAGTCGATATATTCGCGGTTTCGCTAACTCCTATGCCTATCGACGGGCGTCAGAGCAGCTAGTCTGATTGTTCTCTTCCTTCAGCCCCAGACGGAGACTTCCGGCGTAGTCCACTTAGAGTGAGTCCCTTACCCTACCACATGGACGATGGAGGGAGGAACTAGCTATGCAGTGATTAAGCTGCGAAAGCTAAGTTATTGTTAGTTTTGCCAGTTATATTGGCGTGACGTTTTTACGAAGACGATCCCTTCGGCTCGCAACCTAAGCTCGAACTATCCCTGTCGAATCCGTAGCGTCCCCATGATAAGCCGCAGGCCATATTATGGATATACGGGAAGTTAAAAGCTTAATTGCTTATGAAGTTGTTTGTAACTTGTCTAAGCAACTTACAATACTTATTATAGCAGATCTAACGAACTTTGCAATTGGAAGTTTATTGTAAGTTTATTATTATTCCTTCTGACGATCACGGAATGCACGTTCAATGTCACGTTTTGCTTCTTTTTGTTTTAAGTCTTCTCGTTTGTCATATTTCTTTTTACCCCTACCGAGTCCTACTAAAACCTTTGCAAAACCATTTTTTAGATAGATTTTCAAAGGAACCAATGCATATCCTTCTTCTTTCGTCAGGCCAATTAATTTACTAATTTCACCTTTGTGTAATAACAGCTTTCGCGTTCGCAATGGATCATGATTGTGGCGATTTCCTTGTTCATATGGACTGATGTGAAAATTGTGTAAGTATACCTCACCACTTTCCACCTTAGCATAGGAATCCTTTAAATTAGAACGCCCATTACGGATTGATTTAATCTCTGTTCCTTGCAGCACAATTCCCGCTTCATACGTGTCTTCAATAAAGAAATCATGATGCGCTTTCTTGTTTTGCGCGACCGTTTTTCCGACTCCCTTTGGCATTAGTTTCACTCCTTTCAACTTTATAGAGATAGCTTCTATTTTAACAAAATAATCCACTATCCACAACGATAAAAAAAGCGCAAGCGCCTTGGTCAGCCCCGACAAGCATAAGGCGATTCTAAATAGAAGGCGTTTTTTGCTTTCAATTTAGAATTGACTTATGACCTCGAGGCAGTCAAGAGCGCGACGTCCTGTCACATTGACTGCACTAGCACGTCCTGTGCGTCGGGGCTAGGCGCTGGAGCTGGACTTGCGAAACGCAAACTGATTTCTAGAATTATATAAATTCTGATAGTAAAATGAAAGGAAGCCTAAAAGGCTTCCTCATTTATCTTTTCTTTTTCTTCCGTTTTGCTTTAGGTGCATTTTCAAAATTTTTCTTTTTCTTCTTCCTCGGAGAACGAGTAGACCAATCACCATCTGACTTTTGTTCACCTGGTTTATCTGTTTTTTTCCGTCCTCGACCTACATTGATTACCTTTGGTGCCACTTTTACAGGACGTCTTGTCCCCTTCATTCCTACAATTTCAAAGTCTACGGAACGCTCATCCTTATTCACATTTACCACTCGAATCGTGATTTCGTCGCCGATTCGATAAACATTTGCAGTTCTCTCACCAATCATTGCAAAATGGCGCTCATCAAAGCGATAATAGTCATCCGTCATATAGCTAACGTGAACTAAGCCTTCAATTGTATTGGGAAGTTCAACAAACAGTCCGAAGTTGGTGACAGAGCTAATAATTCCTTCGTACTCTTCTCCAATTTTATCAAGCATGTACTCCGCCTTTTTCAAATCATCTGTTTCACGTTCAGCATCGACTGCTCTTCGCTCCATACTTGATGAATGTTCAGCGATTACCGGAAGCTGCTCTCCCCACTTTGAACGGGTATCTTCGTTGACTTTCCCTTGAATTAAATAAGTGCGGATCAAACGATGCACAATTAAATCAGGATAACGACGAATTGGTGATGTGAAATGCGTGTAAAACTCGGTTGAAAGTCCAAAGTGACCGAGACTTTCAGAATCGTACTTTGCCTGTTTCATCGAACGAAGCATAACGGTTGAGATCACCATTTCTTCTGGTTTACCCGCTACTTCCTCTAAAATATCTTGAAGTGCTCTTGGATGTAAATCGTTTGCTCCACCCTTTATTGTATAACCAAAGTTTGTAATGAACTCTAGAAAGCGTTGCAGTTTTTCCATATTTGGATCTTCATGAATACGGTAAATAAATGGCACCTTCATCATGTAAAAATGCTCAGCCACTGTTTTATTTGCAAGAAGCATGAATTCTTCTATTAATTTTTCAGCCACAGATCGTTCGCGAAGCACAACATCATAAGGCTTTCCTTCATCATTTACGAGTACCTTAGATTCTTTAAAATCAAAGTCAATGGCACCACGCGTCATTCGTTTTGTTCTTAAAGTTTGTGCAAGTTGTTCCATCATTTGAAACATTGGAACGAGTGGTTCATATTTTTCTAACAGTTCTTCATCTTTGTCAACGAGAATTTTATTCACGTCTCCATATGTCATACGCTCCGTCGTTTTTATCACACTTTGAAAAATTTCATGCTTTACGACAGTACCGGCTGCGTCTATTTCCATTTCACATGAGAGAGTTAGACGATCTACTTTCGGGTTTAAAGAGCAAAGTCCGTTGGAGAGACGATGTGGAATCATTGGGATTACTCGGTCAACTAAATAAACACTTGTCCCCCGCTCAAACGCTTCCTTGTCGATTGGTGAATTTTCAGTTGCATAATGACTTACATCTGCAATATGTACACCTAGCTTGTAGTTTCCATTATCAAGCTTTTTTACCGTAACTGCATCATCTAAATCCTTTGCGTCAGCTCCATCAATTGTTACAAGGACCTCGTTACGTAAATCGCGGCGATCTTTTAGATCTTCCTCACGGATGGTGTCCGGTACATCATTTGCCTGTTGGAGTGCTTCATCTGGGAACGGGCCTGGAAGTCCATGTTTGTGAATGATCGATAAAATATCAACCCCAGGATCATTTTTATGTCCGAGGATTTCAATGACTTCTCCTTCAGCACTTCTTCTTCCTTCAGGGTAAGTCGTTAATTTAACAACAACCTTATGTCCTTCGACTGCTCCTTTTGAAGCATTTTTTGGAATGAAAATATCGTTGGCAATTTTCTTATCATCAGCTATGACAAATCCGAAATTCTTACTTTCGGTGTACATTCCGACGATTTCCTTTACACCGCGTTCTAATATACGAATGACCGAACCTTCTTGTCTAGAGCCTGTAGCTGAATTCTGGTTAACCCGGACAAGGACGATATCGCCATGCATGGCGTTTCTTAGTTCATTTGGTGGGATAAATACATCATCTAGCGCTGCATCTTCTGGATCTACAAAGGCAAACCCTTTTGCATGTCCAATTAGCTTCCCTCTTAGTAGATTCATTTTATCTGGTAAACCATATAGATTGTTTCTTGTTCGGACGATATGACCTTGTTCTTCCATGACCACAAGTGCTTTTACAAAGTCCTTGAAAGAATTAGATCCTTTGATTCCGAACGCTTCTTCTAGCTCTTGTATGGAAAGTGGCTTGTAAGCCTCATCCTTCATGAATGCAAGGAGTCTTTCTATATTTTTTTGTATTTCTTGTTCCATTTTGTAACCTCCTTTATCGTTTTACTCTACCAATCAAGACTTTCTAAAAATTGAAAAACATCCTCATGTAACTGCTCTTTTTCTTTATCAAGCGTAATGACATGACCTGATTCTTCATACCATTTAAGTTCCTTGTGATCGGTTTCTACTTCATTAAATATAATATTTGCACTATCCGTGTTAATCATGTTGTCATGTCGGGCTTGTGCAATAAAAGTTGGAGAGTAGATCATATCCACGTTGTTTCGCACCTCAGAGATTAACTCTTGCAATGCTTTTAGTGTGTCCATTGGGGTTTTGGCGAATTTACCCATTTCCTCTTCAATTTGAGCAGGCGTTTTACCTTCAAACTTCTTGTAATTTTTCGCATACTCTAACACGCCCTGATACATGATTTCTTCACTCTTTATGTACATCGGCGCACACATAGGCACAATACCCTTTACAGGTACAGTGTAACCTAATTTTAACGAAAAAACACCGCCTAAAGATAAACCAGCAACTGCAATGTCCGTATGCCCTTTTTCCTTTAAAAAGTTGTACCCTGCCAGGACATCTTTCCACCAATCGTCAGGTCCAGTTTTTACAAGTTCTTCAGGTGGAACACCATGCCCTTTATATTGGGGAGCATGACATGTATAGCCACGTTCACTTAAATAACGTCCAAGCATTCGAACGTCTGCCGTATTACCTGTAAATCCGTGTAGCAAAAGAACTGCTTTTCCCCCACCCTCAAAGGTAAATGGTTTTGGTAAAACTATTTTCATCTGTATTATCTCCTTTAGCAAATTTCACTTCTTATTAGTGTATCAAATTCTATGTATTCTATTAAAAAAATGAATTTTAAGTTTGAATATGATATTTTGACTTGTTAAAGAAACGTTTGATTAAGACACTGACCCACTATATTAAAAATACAAGCCCAAAACAAATAAAAAGGCCTGATGCACTCAGACCTTTGAAGATTACTTATTATAGACTAAAGTATGAGACCGCAATCGTTAGGATAAAGAATAGGACAGATAAAACGATTGTAGCACGGTGCAAGACTAAATCAAGTCCACGAGCTTTTTGTTTACCAAAAAGTTGCTCGGCACCACCTGAAATTGCACCTGATAGACCAGCACTTTTACCTGATTGTAATAGGACAACGGTAATAAGAGCTACTGAAACAATTACGAGTAGAACGATTAATGCTGTATGCATGCAATGACACCTCCTGAAATACGCACTTTCGGTAGTTTAAATGTATCATAAATATGAAGTAATCACAATATTGATTTTGCGTGCAGATCATTCGAAATTAGTTGTAAAAATCCTTGTTGCTATTCCTCTTCTTGTTGAAAAATGTTTGATAAATCGATTTCAAATTTGTCGAAGATTGAAACAGGGATTAAATCTGATTTAAAATAGCTTCCTTTTTGTTTATAGACTTTGTTATCTAGTAGATAAACCTCAATAAATTCATTATAAGGATCAACAATCCAATATTCCTTAATTCCTGCTTTTTCATACTTGCTGTATTTCAGTACACGGTCATTTTTAGATGTAGAAGGCGATAAAATTTCAATCACTAAATCTGGAGCACCAATTATTCTCTTCTCGTCAATTTTCCTTTTGTCACAAACAACAACCAAATCAGGCTGGACCCAATCTTTAATATTTTTGTATGTTGTTTCTTTCTCTGAAAATAAACATACATCTATTTGGGATCCAAAGACATTGCATTCTTTACCTCTTAGAAAAACAGAAAAATCCGTTAGTAACTCTCGTAAAATCGCTTGATGTTTTGGTGTAGGCGCTGGTGACATATTAATAATAGACCCATCTAATGCTTCACAAAATATTCCTTCTCCCCAAGTAAGATATTCATCATAAGTAATCTTCTTTTGATCGAATTGTAAAGTCATTTCACCACTCCGTTCGGTATATTTACCAATATTATACCAAATTGTTTAAAAAAGTGTTGCCCTCTTTATCTAAGGACAACACTTTTGGAGATCAAAATTTATACTTTAAATTTCTCAACTATTTCTTGTAGTTCCTCAGCCATCTTTGCCAATGCACTCGATGATGCTGCGATTTCTTCCATTGAAGCCATCTGTTCCTCCGCGGCAGCGGCGATGCTCTCCGTTCCAAAACCATTTTCAGCTGTAATTCTCGAAACTTCTTTTATGACACTTTCTAGCTTACTTGCATATTCAGAAATGCTAGTAGACGCCTCCGTCACATCTCCAACTTCACTAACAATTCTTCCTACAGAGCTTTCAATATCATCGAATACTAACCCTGTCGAATGAACGATTGCAAGTCCTTCTTTTACTTCTTGTTCTGCCAGTTTCATTTTTCCATCAGCATCATTTGTATATGCTTGAATATCTTTAATCAAGGTCGTGATAAGAGCAGTTGATTGTGAAGACTGTTCAGCTAGTTTACGAACTTCTGCTGCAACAACTGCAAACCCGCGACCGTGTTCTCCTGCACGTGCAGCCTCTATGGAAGCATTTAACGCTAATAAATTTGTTTGTTCTGCAATGCCATTAATTGCATCAATAATCTTTTCAATTTCAACAGAGTGATTACTTAATGAAGTTACTACTGTTCCTAATCCACCAACAATTTCGTGTATTGAGCCCATTTGTTTTGCAGCTTGCTTAACATATGTACTCCCTTTTTCTGCTGATTGTGAAGCTTGACGAACAGACTGCTCTGTTCTATTCGTTCGTTCAGTTATTAATTTCACGCTTTCATGGATATGCTGTGAGATCTCAATATTCTTATCAACAGCTACAGCTTGTGTTTCATTTCCACTAACCATTTGTTGAATAGAAGATGTAATCTGTTCAGTAGCCCTGCTTGTTTCTTCAGAAGCCGCATTTAGTTGTTCTGCTGAAGCTGCAACCTGTTGAGAGTTTAAACTAACTTCTCGAACAATCCCTTTAATATTACCTGCCATTAACTGAAAATCAGCACTTAACCTTCCCACCTCATCCTTCGTGTTTGAAACATAGTCGTCAATTGTTAGATCACCTTCTGCCACGCGCTTTACTCTTTTTTCAATTTCTTTGATAGGATTTACAATTTTACCTGATACGAAGAAAGTAAGAATCACACCTAAAATGGCTGCAACACCAACTGTAATAAAGAGTATATAAAGAATTCCATTTGCACCTTTGTTAAAATCCATCATATAGGTACCCGCATTTACGTACCAGCCCCAATTAGGATCTTTTTCAACATAAGTTATCTTTGGTGCAGTTTGCTCTGAATTTGGAAGAGCCCAATCAAACTCAAGATATCCACCACCATTATTACCTATTGCCACAAGTTCTTGTCCAACCATTACTCCATCCGTTGATTTAGTATCATAAATACTTTCACCCTCTAAGCTAGGGTGAGCGAGTTCGAGAGCTTTTTCATCTAGAACAAAAAAGTAGCCATTTTCACCCAAATTAAATAGGTCGGTAATTTCTCGTGTCCCATCAGAATTCTTTGGACCTAATATTGTTTCTTTAATCATCTCTTGCGCTTCTTCAAGTGTAACGCTCCCTTGTTGCACTTCTCTGTTTGCGTTTTCAATCATCGCTAATACAAAACGCACATCATTTTGTAAGCTCATTTTTCCTGCTTCATTTAATTCATCTTTTGCTTTCATGTAACCGATTGTTCCCACCATGATACTCGGTACTGCAAGCATTACAACACATAAAATAATTAACTTAACTCGAATTGACATACCCTTTTTCATAACAAATCCCCATTTCAACTAATAAATAAATTAATAAATTAATAATGCCGAGTTATTATCTATATCGGTGCTAGTTGTCTAGATTTTAATGATTGTTATTCAAGAATAGTAATATTCATACCAAGTCTTTTAAAATCAATTTGTTTTAATTAAAAGCGCACACATACTTCAAGTACAAAAGCGCAAGCGCCTTGTTCAGCCTTAGGCATAGCATAAGGCGATTCTAAATAGAAGGCGTTCTTTGCCTTCAATTTAGAATTGACTTATGAC